>NZ_JBFPDP010000055.1:0-28115 GCF_040830845.1 Sivoneniella epilithica UHCC 1019 | reverse complement strand
ATGGCTCAATCGTCACAACCTTCTCCCGTTGCAGTTCGAGCAGTTTGTGTCAGACTAATTCTAGTTGCACATCGCGTGAACAGGTTAAAAATCGTGCCAAATCTAAATTTTGGGTGATAGAGATGCCAAGATGAGGACAATTTTTGGTTGAAAAATCTGCCGCAATGCTGACGACTTACTGGTTTTGTTTTGCGATCGGAGGGGTTTTTGTGCTTCTGGCAATGCTGGGAGGACTAGACCATTTTGACTTTGACCATGATTTCGATCATGACTTTGATCATGATGCTGATCTAGCTGTTCATCTCGACACGGATGTTGAGCTAGTCGATCCAGGAAATGGCGATCGCGTTTTGCCGCGCCGTCCTAATCGTTGGGGTTGGCTAGGGGTGATGAAAAGCCTCAAGTTTTGGACGTTTGGCATTTGCTTTTTTGGATTGACGGGGCTAGTGTTGTCGAGTTTATCGGTGCCTTTACCTGCGGGAATTGTGGCGATCGCCGCAGGCATTATGGGCATTCTCTGTGGTGGGCTAGTATCGGGTAGTCTGCGCGCCCTACGTCACCGGAAAGCCGATAGCCTCGTTCGCTCTGCCGATCTAGTTGGCATCGCGGGAACGGTGGAAGTGCCTTTCAACGCTAGCAGCCGAGGAAAAGTGCGGCTACAAATCAAAGGCAGCATTCTCGATTTGATTGCCTACACTGACGAAGCCCAAGAATTTCAGACGGGTGACCAGGTGCTTGTTGTGAGTACCGACCAAAATCGCCTGTGGGTCGTCTCTGCCGATAGTTTGACATCTAGTCAGGAATCATCACCCAGGGAAAGGTAGATCACTAAATATGGTAGGTGTCAAATCCCCTCATCCTCTCAACGCCTCTAAATATGAATTATAATCCTCCTAACTTTTCTCCAATTCCTATCGCTCAAACTCCAGATCACGTGACAGTGAAACTTGCTCAGGCGGAATCTACTCCATCTGCTGCGCCTGATACGAATGAGTCTGCTTGGATAACAGCCCCAGCGATCGCCCTATCGATCGCTGGGGTCATTCTGATCGCCTGGTTTATCAAAAGCTTCATGCAAATTTGCAACCCCAACGAGATTTTGATTTTGTCGGGTCGCAAACATCGCACGAAAGAGGGCGAAGATGTCGGCTATCGGGTAATTTTTGGCGGACGGGTAATCGCGATTCCGATTTTGGAAACGGTCAAGCGGATGGATGTCACCAGTATGCCCGTGACCGTGGAAGTCAAAAATGCTTACTCTAAGGGGGGTACGCCGCTGCACATTCAGGCGATCGCTAATGTCAAAACCTCTAGCGATCCGGCGATTGTGGGGAATGCGATCGAGCGTTTTTTAGATCGCGATCGCTCTGAAATTGCCCGTGTGGCACGAGAAACCTTGGAAGGCAATCTACGCGGGGTTGTTGCCATGCTCACCCCAGAACAGGTGAATGAAGATCGGCTCCAATTTGCTGAACGAATTGCTCAAGATGTCACCCGTGATTTGGTCAAGCTAGGGCTGCAACTCGATACTTTTAAGATCCAAAATGTGGCGGATGATGTGGACTATCTGCGATCGATCGGGCGCAAACGTATTGCTCAGATTATTCGCGATGCCGAAATTGCTGAAGCCGCTGCATTGAGTCAGGCGGATCGGATTGAAGCCGATTGTCAGCAGCAGTCTGAAGTTGCTAAATCCCAAGCACTCGCCATCATCCAGCAACGACAAAATGAACTGCGGAAGGTGAAAGCTGAATTAGAACAGCAGGCGCGATCGGAAGAAGAACGCACTAAAGCTGCTGAGAAAGAAGCACGGGCACGGGCTGAGCAAGCATTTCAAACAGTTCGGGCTGAGCTAGAACGGTTGCGGTTGGAAGCCGATCAAGTGTTACCTGCTGAAGCTAATCGCGAAGCCAAAACCTTTTACGCAAAGGGAGCCGCCGCCGAACTCGCTGAAAATGCTAAAGCATCGGCGTTGGTCAACGATATGCTCTCGGAAGTATGGCAAAAAACGGGCGTGGATGCGGCAGAAGTATTCTTGATTCAGCAAATCGAAATGGTGTTGGAAGAGGCGGCTAAAATTCCCAACCGTCTGCACTTGGAAAACATCAACGTGATCGACAACGGCGATGGCAAAACCCTCGCTAGCCTGATGAATGTTTATCCTGAAATCGTCCGCCAGTTTCTTGATCGCGTCGATCAAACCTTGGGCATTGACGTAGCCTCAACCCTCAATCGTCAGCGCGATCGCAAAAATAATTAATACCTCTTCCATTCTACGAAGTGTCATAGGAGCAACCATGTTTGAATCGATTATTGCCCTACTGGGGATTTTGGGCTTGGGAACAGGCGCTGGCGTATTTGTCATTCGCAATCTCTATTACATTTGTCAGCCCAACGAAGTGTTGATTTTTGCCGGAAGTTCCCATGAGCTTGCCAACGGTCGCCGAGTGGGATATCGCTTAGTTAAAGGTGGCAGCAGTGTGCGAGTGCCATTGCTAGAACGGGCGCTACGAATGGATTTGAGCAACATGATTATTGATCTGAAAGTTGCCAATGCCTATTCCAAGGGCGGAATTCCGCTGAAGGTGGAAGGGGTCGCCAACATCAAAATTGCTGGGGAAGAACCCGCGATTCACAATGCGATCGAGCGTTTGTTGGGAAAAAGCCGTGCTGAAATTGAACAGATGGCAAAAGAAACTCTGGAAGGTAATCTACGCGGGGTGCTGGCTAGCCTCACACCAGAGCAGGTGAATGAAGACAAAATCGCCTTTGCCAAGAGCTTGTTGGATGAAGCCGAAGATGACCTGGAAAAACTGGGGTTGGTGTTAGACACGCTGCAAATCCAAAATATTTCCGATGATGTTCGCTATCTCGACTCGATCGGGCGTAAGCAACAGGCAGATATGCTGCGCGACTCCCGGATTGCAGAAGCCCAAGCAAAAGCGGAATCCGCGATTCAAACCTCGGAAAATAGCAAGGTCACCTCGCTTAGCCGCCTCGATCGCGACATGGGAATTGCTAAAGCCGATGCCCAACGCCGCCTTACCGACGCAACCACTATGCGCGATGCGGTGATCGCCGAAGCGATCGCTGAAATCGCCTCCGAACTTGCCCGGATTCAAGCGGAAGTGCCCGTCCAGCAAGAACGAATCAAGCAGGTGAAACAGCAGTTACAAGCCGATGTGATCGCTCCCGCTGAAGCGCAATCCAAGCAGGCGATCGCTCAAGCCCAAGGAAACGCCGCCAAGATCCTGGAAGACGGTAAAGCCAGAGCCGAAGGCACCCTGCGCCTTGCTGAATCTTGGCGCGATGCAGGTTCCAATGCCCGTGACATCTACCTATTGCAGCGCTTAGAAACCCTGCTGAAAACACTCACCGCCGCTGTTCCCGATGTCACGGTGCAAAATGTCACCCTGGTAGATAGCAGCCAAGCCAACACTGCCACCCAACTCGCCACCTTCATCGAGCAACTCCGCCAAACCACGGGCATCGACCTCGCCAAAACGGTGCAAAACCTGTCCACCTCACCGCAAAAACAACTACCTAGCGTGTCCTCTAAAGACAATTTGAACGGATAGGTTTATCCACATCACTCAAATGATGGCATTCAGTTAGGGGATTCTTTGATGGACTAGCAGCTTAGAAGGTCTACGAATCTGCTGATTTATCCATCTCAAGTTGACGAATTTTTTCCCTAAAAATCGCTTCCATCTCACGCTCAGGATTAGCCATGTTGTAAGGGTGGGGATACGTAACAGCATTCGGATCACGGCGGCTGATCAAAACCTGTAAGGCTGCATGAAAAGCATCTTCATTGTTCCGATGCTCTGAAATGTATCGCTTCAGTTCAGCATTGGTCATTTGATTCAAATCTTGACTCATAGAACAAACTCCCAGTTTCCGTCCTCGAAAATTACCATTGAGATATCGTCGTTCACACCACCTTGAACGTAGATCGTTTTTGCCCTTGCGTCATACCGAAAAACATAGATTGGCTGAAACAAATTAGAAAACAGTTGGCAGACAAAGATTGCTGCTTCCGCTTGATCCCGTGTTGGCAAATGATTACTCCTGCTATATCACCCAATTTAGCGCATTGCCTGCTGCACGTCATTCAGCGGCAACTCCAAAGCCTGAGCAATCTGCTCAGCAGTCAGCCCCAGCTTCATCAACTGCGGCACCGTTTCCAATTTCACGGTTCGCCGCGCTGCCTCCACAGGCGAAACCGGTGCCCCACCCACCAATTCAAAATCATCAATTTCAGTAGCTTTATCTTGTGAAAAATTAGGACAAAGATTGATATTGCCAACACGATTTCCAACAATTGGAGATTGATAATTTGCAATTCCCAAACGTTCAATCGCAGATCGAATATTTGACTTATTTAAGTCTTCTCCCAACGCCTTAGAAAGAACGCGCCAAAGTTCATACGCTTCATCTTTTGCATGTCCTGAAGTGCAGTTATAGTCCTTTGCAACCTCAGCGTATTTCTGTCCGTTGAGAACGCCCTTCAAAATTGCCACTTGCAGACTATCCAAATGCTGACCTGTTTGAGCAAACACCAACTCATCCATGTATTTCAGCATCTCCTGCACATCCATATCTCGTCGCCTCTGCCACCTTTCCCGCCATTATCCGTCACTACCCGCCCACTGCAAACCTTTTTAACAAAACTCCCGCCATCATCCGCCTTAACCTGACCTCTGATAGCGATGACCTGGCTATTAGTTTGGGAATATTTTTGTAGAGAGCATCAACTGCTTTTATTTAACTAGACAGCGATGTCTTTGTGACCAAACCATTAAATCACCTTAAGTCTAAGGAGCACCAAAACATGGGCAATGAGAAACCACCCGCAGACAGAGGCAAACAAGAAAAAGAGAAAAAGTGGGAAACCTGTCGATTGTGCAAAGGGTCTGGAAAGCTGAAAAAAGATGCCAACACCTTTATAGAGTGTACGAGATGTTTTGGTAAAGGGATGGCTTTTCAGTAGGTTCAAGTATTTGGAGGTTAATTTATGGTCACAGTAGAAGTAGGAAAAGCAGGAGTCAAGGTCTACATCAGTGCCAGTCTTGGGTTCTTCGGCACTGGCGGAGTACGAGACTCTGTTACTGACTCAAATGGTGATGCTTACATAGACTTCGATGATTTCGGCTCTAGCTTTGATGGCGAAATATTTGTGGCAGGAAACTCGATTTATAAAGGCAGGATAGACGCGAACGGCACTTATTCCACCTAGTAATCCACCGCAGAAATCACTCAATCTGCGAGTGCTTTCATTTACATATTTATACAACGATTACATTTGGAGGAATTTATGGCTATTGATCTCGATCTGTTTTCGGGAAGTAACTACATGCCAACTATTCGAGATTACTGCGATCGTTTGGGATGGAAAATTAGTGACCTTAATGATAAGTCAGCCATTCTTAAATTTACGGCAGATTCTGGAACAACTCAAACACTTTTCATTATTCGCTATGACAATACTTTAGAGTTCTCTTGCCCTAGTGGAGTTAAGTTTCAGAATCGAGATGACGTACCCGGTTGGATGTCTACTCTACTGTTATGTGAGAACACAGGCTACAAGGCTGGCTTTTGGTGCATAGAAAATATTGGTGGCAAATGTGTTTTTTCTATTATGCACAATGCCGAAATCAGCCTAATTGATGTCAACTACTTTCGCACAGTAATTCTTCAGTTAGTTGCTGAATGCGACAAGTTTGAGCAATCAATCTCTAGAGCGTTAAGAGGAGGTTGAAAAATTGCACAAACGGAAACAGATAACGTTGCCTTTACCAGTAAAAATGTAATTTTGCCAGCACTCACAATTTCATAAGTAAAACATTAGGGAAACGAATGATTATGTTCAAAGACAGCCTCTTCAAACCAAAGTTTTTTCTTGGCTGGATTCCATCCGCTTATCTGCTTGGGATGCTTGGTGGCTCATCAATGGCTATGGGTAAAGATATCTGGTTTGTGGTGTTTATTTTGTGTATGAATGCATTAATAGCCTTGGTATTAACAACGCTGTTTTATAAGTTCAAGGGAAAGGCTCCTGTTAACTGGGAAATTGTCTGGTGGTGTTTCCCTGCTGTTTTCTTTGTCAACATCTTTTGGCAACTGGTGAAAATGGCGTTTCGTTAGGCATCTAGAGGCGATCGCTCCTCTATTTCACAGCTTGAAGCGATCGCTCTTCTCCTTTACATCTTGAGCGATCACTCGGTTCGGGGGTTCAATGGAGCGATCGCTCCTCTCTTTCACAAATAGGAGCGATCGCAGCTAGAAAAAAGTTTGTTAACCTGCACAATAGCATCAAACGCTCGTAGTGTTAGCATTTCAATGAACTCACTAAACAGGTTTGAGCAATCACCGTGGCAAAGCTGCAAGCTAAATCTAAACGCAAAGTACTATTGTATCCGGGTGAGGATGGTTATTTTGTTGTCGAGGTTCCTAGTTTGCCAGGATGCATTAGTCAGGGGAAAACTCGCGAGGAAGCCCTAGCTAACATTGAAGAGGCGATCGCCCTTTACATGGAAGTGTTGAGCGATCGGGGAGAGCCAATTCCAGAAGACACGATTGACATTGTGCTGGTATGAGTAAACTGCCCGTGATCTCAGGCGCGGAATGTGTCAAAGCACTTAGGCAAATAGATTTTGTCGTTGATCGCCAGCGCGGTAGCCATATCATTCTAGTGCGTGAAGATCCTAGAACAACGATTTCTGTACCTGATCATAAAGAACTTGACCGAGGTACTTTACGTGCAATTATTCGGTAAGTTGGCTTGAGCGTGGATGAATTCTTTGACCTACTCTGAGGCGATTACAGTAGATCATATTTCTTACTGTTCTCAGATTTATAGGATCACTAGACAGAAACAGGCGATCGCTCTTCTCTTTCATAGCTTGGAGCGATCGCTTAATTATTGGGTTCAATAGAGCAATCGCGCTTTTTCTTCACGGTTTATGCGATCGCTTAGTTATTGGGGTTCAATGGGGCGATCTCTCCTCTCTTTCACAACTGGGGGCGATCGCTCTTCTCCTTTATATCTTGAGCGCTCGCACAAAAATATTTGCCCATACTTACAAAATCATCATGTACTATCAGACCAGTGTGGAGAACTGAGATAGTGATCAGCGGTTCTATTTTTTGTTCTGAGCCAGATTGAGAATGCGATCGCCTAAAGGTCAAAAGCTAAACCCAAAATAGCCGCTTAACGACGAGATCTCGCAACTCTTTCGTTTATTCGTATTGCAGAATAAAAGGGCATTGAGTTCTCAAAACTTTTTAGCTCAACTCAAATCACTATTGCAAAAGTCTTCTCTAAAAGACTTACTCGATCGCGCTATTCAAACTAGCTAACTGACTCCTCACAGCACTTGAAGCAATACAGTGCGCTTTTTCTTCCTCTCCATACCATTGAAGTGCTGAATTAAATGCAATGCGGTAGAAGCGTTGTGCTGCCTCAGACAAGAGATCACGAACATGGGATGGTAAATCGTAATTAGTTTTGTACGGCATCTTTGTATATCCTCAATCTAACTAGATTGCCAAATAGTAATCTAGATCACTTGAATCTGCCTGTATCTTTAGATTGAAAAGTCTTCCAACAAAACAAGTCTCGTTACACAATAAGTAAATGGGACATTGAGTAGTCCCTTAAGGAGTCACCATTGATTACAAGTTCATTTAAGACAACCAAATCAGACGAGATTTTTGCGGCTGCCCAAAAACTAATGCCGGGTGGAGTGAGTTCTCCCGTTAGAGCCTTTAAGTCGGTGGGTGGACAACCCATTGTGTTCGATCGCGTCCAAGGTGCCTATGCTTGGGATGTAGACGGCAACCGATACATTGACTATATCGGTACATGGGGACCCGCCATCTGCGGACACGCTCATCCCGATGTGATCAACGCCATTTGTGAAGCGGCTCAAAAAGGCACCAGTTTTGGGGCACCCTGTCGCCTAGAAAACGTGTTAGCGGAAATGGTGATTGATGCCGTTCCCAGCATTGAAATGGTGCGCTTTGTTAATTCAGGCACCGAAGCCTGCATGTCGGTGTTGCGATTGATGCGCGCCTTCACTGGACGGGACAAACTGATCAAATTTGAAGGCTGCTACCACGGACATGCCGACATGTTTTTGGTTAAAGCAGGATCGGGCGTTGCCACCCTCGGCTTACCCGATTCTCCAGGAGTGCCCAAATCTACTACAAACAACACGCTAACGGCACCTTTCAACAATCTAGAAGCAGTCAAAGCGCTATTTGATCAAAATCCGGGTGAAATTGCTGGGGTAATTCTAGAGCCTGTGGTCGGCAATGCAGGATTTATCATCCCTGATGGCGGCTTTTTGGCAGGTTTGCGTGAATTAACTCGCGAAAACGGGGCGCTGCTAGTATTTGATGAAGTGATGACGGGTTTTCGGATTGCCTATGGCGGCGCTCAAGAAAGATTTGGCATTACGCCAGATTTGACCACTCTAGGTAAAATTATTGGCGGCGGTTTGCCCGTTGGTGCCTACGGTGGACGACGAGACGTTATGGAGATGGTTGCTCCAGCGGGTCCCATGTATCAAGCGGGAACTCTTTCAGGAAACCCACTGGCAATGACAGCAGGCATCAAAACTTTGGAGTTGCTGCGCCAACCGGGAACGTATGAACAACTCGATCGCATCACCAAGCGTCTCTCTGAAGGACTACTGAATATTGCTAAAGAAACAGGACATGCCGCCTGTGGAGGGCAAATCAGCGGTATGTTTGGTTTCTTCTTTGCTGAAGGACCCGTCCACAACTACGAAGATGCTAAAAAATCTGACCTGGGTAAATTTAGTCGTTTCCATCGGGGCATGTTGCAACGAGGCGTTTACCTTGCTCCTTCTCAATTTGAAGCAGGATTTACGTCCTTAGCTCACACGGATGCCGATGTTGATCAAACCCTAGCAGCCGCTCAAGAAGTGATGGTAAGTTTGTAGAAAAAAGAGCTAAGGATAGGAAGCTAGGAGGCGTATTGACTATTCCTAACTCCCTATCTTTAGTATGTTTTTAGCATCCGCAGCCGGTATGACCACACCCTGGACTATCTTTGTGTCCATCGGCGCAGGCTTGGCTGCAATAGAATTTGCTTTCTTTCTCAACGGTTCCAGAGCCAGGAGTCACAATACACAAGCAGGGTTCGCAAGCGCATTTCATTTGAGTAACGGTTGCCATTTTTAAACTAGCCTCATGATTGAATGACCTAATCATAACATCTGAACAGGTATTCATATATTTATTCTCAATCTTTCTTATAGAATTTTCGCTACTAAGATTTACTACTGAAATGAATGTAATGATTATGCGGATGAGTGTGCTCAGTGTATTGACTGCAACTCCTTATCTGTTGGCATGTCAACCGCTCAAACACTCCGCAGCCCAAGTTTCTTCCTCTAGTAGGGTGATGAAAATTACCTTTGACCTAGGAAAAATTTCTACAGAGGGTTTAGTCGGTACAGCCGGAAGCTTGCGATCGCTGAGCTATGAGTTTTGCATTCCAGTTAATGAAAAGCGTTTAGCAGAAGTCCGTGCTATTGATCTCTCCGTCCAAATATCGAGATCGCCGGGTCGAATTGGCTGTACTAAAGATCACTATCTGGTGATTGGTCATACCCATCAAGCGCGCTGGCGTGACGTGTTGATGGCGATCGCCCGTCTTGATTATGTTCAGCGCATTGATGAATTTGTCGGTGAATAGTCCCGTGTTTTAGGCGCTAGTTTAAAGCGTTAAAATACGCCTATCCCTTCTGCAACTCGCGATCGGTCAAAACCATGCTTCGCTATAAACCAACTGACTGCTTGCCCTCCTCCGCAGAACTCCCCGACTCCGACGATACCCCTGTGGATAATGAACTGCAAAACCTCGTTCCCAATCTGTTAGCGGCGATTTTGGCGTGGGTGTGGGGCGATCGCACCGACTGGTTTTTTGGCGTAGACATGGGAGTTTACTTTGCTCCCAGTGAACCGCCGCTAGTGCCCGATGGATTTTTGAGCCTTGGAGTCAATCGCTTTGTTGATGTGGATGGACGCTTGAGCTATGTATTTTGGGAAGAGGAGGATATTCCGCCTATTCTCGCGCTGGAAGTAGTTTCCAAAACCTATGGCGGTGAATATGAACGGAAAAAGATTGACTACGCTCAATTGGGCATCCTTTACTACATCATCTATGCACCTGGTCGTCGAGGTCGCCGGGGTCGCAAACCCTTAGAAATCCATCGGTTGGAGCATGGGGAATACGTGCCGTTGCCGGAAGAGCGGGTGTGGATGCCAGAGATTGGATTGGCGATCGGACGAGAAGAAGGTGTGCATCAAGGCTGGCAACGGGAATGGTTGTTTTGGTATGACCAAGCGGGGCATCGCCTCGCCACTCCGGAGGACTTGGCACAGCAGACCAAGCAAGCACAACAGCAAACCCAGCAGGCACAACAAAAAGCTGAGCGACTGGCTGCAAAGCTACGAGAATTAGGCATTGATCCCTCCGGAATTTAGGGCGATGTCTATGACGTTTATGGGCATTCCTCACGGCATTCAATTGGATTTTGCATGACCGAACATCAGCTACCAGCGACGTGCGAAACGGTACATTTAGGTGGATTTTCGGCGCAGTTAAAGCCTGCCTTAGTGATTGAGTCGGGCGATCGCGTTCACGTTGAAACTTATTCTGGTTTTCATGTGGCAGCCAAAGCACCACCAGAATTTTTGACTCCTGCCTTTGAAACCATTTGCGATCAGTTGCCTGCGGAGCGTCGAGTGGGTTCAGGTCCTCATCTGCTGACGGGACCGATTTTCATCCAGAGAGCAAAACCAACCGATGTCTTGGAAATCCGATTAGAGGCGATCGCGCCCCGTTTACCGATTGGGTTCAATGCCATTCGCCCTGGTTGGGGAGCGTTGCCCCAGCAGTTCGCTCAACCAGCCCTGCGATTTATCCCATTAGATCTAGAGCAAGGGATTGCTGAGTTCCCACCCAATACAGGCATTCGACTACCAATTCAGCCATTTTTTGGCATTTTGGGCGTGGCAACCGCAGAGGATCGGTCTTCCATTCCCCCCGGACTCTATGGTGGCAACATTGACAATCGCCAGCTTCAGGCAGGAAGTCGCCTATTTTTGCCAATCTTTGTACCCGGCGCACTGTTTTCCATCGGCGATGGTCATGCAGTACAGGGTGATGGTGAGGTGGATGTGACCGCGATCGAAACCTCGATGAATGGCACGGTTCAACTGATTGTCCGTAAAGATCTAATGCTGACCGCACCGATCGCCGAAACTGCCACCGACTTTATCACCATGGGCTTTGGCAACACACTTGATTTTGCGTTTGAACAGGCGCTCCAACAAATGATTGAGTTTTTGCAGCGCTTCATCGGTTTACCTGCGGAGGAAGCCTATGTGCTATGCAGTTTGGCGGTCAATTTTCATATTACCCAAGTAGTGAACAGTCCGCAAAAAGGAGTTCATGGATTGCTGCCAAAATCGATTTTGCCTGCTATGCCGGGGTTATAGTCTTCTGCGATCGCGGTTGCCACATCTCACCAGCTAGGATCAGAGATTGGCAAAATCGCTACTGTAGTCATGCTGTTAGCCTGAGATGATGTGCCTCAAATTATAGCTCTAGACAACTCCACACAGAATTTGAGCGATCGCATTCTCAACCCGCGATCGCTTTTACTAATGAAATGCTGGAGCGATCGCATTGCCAAGCCGCGATCGCTCACCTTTGCCATAGCATCAAAAACTTGATACGACTCACTGCGGCAGAGTAATTAAACTTTTGGCTTTGATTCCTGAAATTCCAAAATTTTGGCAGATAAACTCTTCACCGATTCTTGCCCAAAAAGCTCATCCTTGAGTTGCAAGTAATCTCCACTTCCCCCATTACATGCTGCCCAAAACCGAGCAACTTTGGACGGTTCCAGGTTGGCTAAAAGAACCTGTAAGACTTCCTGTAAGACTTGTTGCTCACTCTCTATCTGGATCATTGCTGCTCATCTCCAACACAAAATTGACTGGATTCATCACTTTTATTATCAACCCTGAACATCGATTGATCAGCCGTTTGTCACAGGTAATGAACCAGTCACTATTGACTGCCTCAGCACAGGCAACATGCAAAGCATCCAGTGACTTTAGTCCATTCTGTTCTAATTGCTCGGCTCTTTGTTGAATTGCTTCGTTTACGGCTTGCCTCAACTGAGCCATTTGAAGAGAACGGCTCATCGCTGTTTGCTTGATAGGGTAAGGATTGCGACTATTTTCATACTCCAACACTGAAGAACTTGCCAGTTCGATCATCCCTGTTTCAACCATTTGTAAGATGATGGCAACAGCTTGTGATTCGAGGAAAATTTTGGGTTGGGTCTGATCATCAAATGGACGATTGTAGGCACTGGTATCTAAATAGATTCTTATCATGCGATCGCGTGAGGCAAATCCAGCCCATTCTATACTGCGGATCGCATTGCCAACCCGCGATCGCCGTTACTGAAGAAATACGGGAGCGATCGCACTGCTTTCAGCTAACATTCTCAATGATGAAATCATTAGGTATCGTTAGGTGCTTCTGGCTCTTTGCCAAGAGTTTGTTGTGAACCGTAGCGAATATGTAAAATGCGAACCGTAGATGTCTCCTGACCGTCCAAAATGGTGAAAAGAATACGGTATGAGTTGCGCCCTCTTCCATAGAGTAACTGCCGAATTTCTTGGCTAAAATACTCATTCTCTCGTGCAAGTGGGCAGCGTTTCGGCATTTGTGACAAAGACTCAATTGCTTGCAGCAATCCTGAGTACCATTGGCTTGCTTTCGTGGGAGACGTGAGTTGAGATAATCGGAGAAATGCTTTGTCTGCTTCAGACTCTGCCACACTCGAAATGTCGATGCGGTATTTCATGCATCTGCTGAGAGATTATGCTTACGGCTTTGTTCTTTAGTAAATTCGTGAAAAGATCGAAATCGACCTGTCTCAAAATCGTCCAATCCTTTCTGAATGCCTTGAATAGCCGCCGCTGAATCTTGTTCTTCCCACTCTAAAACGTTAGCAAGTAATTCTGATGCAACAAGACTAACATCTTGACCTTGCTGAGCGGCTTTGTCCCGTAGTATGGCTTCTAATTCTGGGCTAAGAGTCACAACAATCGACATAGGAATACGTCCTTTGGAAGCAGTCTCTTTCAGCATTCTAGCAATCTTATTAACAGCAGTGAAAGCAATTCTAAATCTAGAAGTGTGCTAGTGTACGTGATCGCATCTCCAACCCGCGATCGCACTCATCAATGAATTTCTGAAGCGATCGCATTTCTAACCCGCGATCGCCAACTTTTTGCAAGATAGAGCGATCGCATTCCTACCCGCGATTGCTTTTGCTGAAAAAATACGGGAGCGATCGCATTGCCAACCCGCGATCGCATTTACTGATGATAATGATGGGGCGATCGCGTCAGACAAATCCAGCCCATTCTATCCTGCGGATTGCATTTCCAACTTGCGATCGCGGTTATCAATAATCTGGGGCGATCGCTGCTAACCTTAGTCCACCGTATTGAAATTATTCAGTTTGCCAAGAATTACGCTAATTTTGCTTCAGAGTCCAAACAGACTTTGTGAGCCTCTGCATAAATTTTTAACGCTGCTGACATTTGCTGCTCAGCAGTGTTTCCTTGTGCGTGAAACCAAGCAAGCGTATCCGGATCTACCTGAACTGTAATCGCTATAGCCGACTTGGGCATTCGCAGTTGCGCTTTCGCAAAGAATTCATCTGACAAGGGTGGAATATCAGATGTATCAATCTCTTCGTCGTTCATTGCGTCGATTCTAGTCCAGTCGGTTCTTGAGATATTGTTCATAGCGTCTGCGTTCATGAGACAGTGCCTTTCGTAATGAAATAATGCGAACTATTTCCTCATCAGGCTCAGTGTAAACAACCACGACTACTCGCCCGTCAAGTAAACCAATCCCAACATATCGTTCTTCACCATAATCCTCACGTTCATCCAATTCGACAACCATGGGTAAGTTAAAAATGCGACCCGCATCAGCGAAGTCAAAACCATGCTTTGCCAGATTGCTTTGATTTTTACGCTCATCCCAATCGAACTTCATATCCTAAAATTTAGCACAGTAGCCAATTAGCGCGATCGCATTTCCCAACCCGCGATCGCAGTCGTCAATAATCTGGGGCGATCGCATTTCTAACCCGCGATCGCCGTTACTGATAAAATGATGGAGCGATCGCAACACTCCCAGGCACCTTCACTGCAATGTCCCAACCTATCAATAAATTACGATAATGGCTGTGTTTGTAGATAATATCTAAACTTCATTACCAAGATATTCAACTTTCCAAGATAATTGGCGACCTGAGCGACCTGAGCGCACAAAACGAAATCCTTCATAATCAAAACTGCTAGGGTTTTTAGTAATGAATGAAGTTGATACGCCAAGCAACTGAGCAATTTGGCTAGTTGTTAACTCTGAGCCTTGGGATGCTGCCTTTTTCAAAGGTTCCAAATGCTCTGGAGAACAATCAGCTTCCAGTAAAGCAGATTGAAATTGACTGTTTGAGGATAGTAGAGATTTAGCACCACTGTTAGAGGAATCCAAAATTTTAGAAAAGGATTGAGTAAAAGATGAAGCGATTTCAAGACTGGAGACAATCAAGTAGGCGATAAAATTTTGGGAGGAAAAGGCAACTACCCCATACTTTGCGATAGGAAGTTGACGATTGTTATTGAAACGTTTGTCTGGACCACCATCGCGGCGAGCATATTTCCAAGTTTGCCCAATTACTGTGGCATCACTAGGAAGTGACTCTTGCTCTACATATTCTAAATCTTGCAAAGATGCCTGAATTTCACTATAAGAAATTGCACTATAAACACCATCTTGAAATACAAAAAAGCGATCAGGAAGTAAATACAACTTAATGCTTCCAGCGTCAACGCCCCAAACGTCAACGTTAGCTTTGAGGAGATTGGGATTTTGTTTGCCAATTTTTGAGCGTTCTCGAATAAGTGCCGAGCTAGAGCCAGCGTTTCTCTTCCAATCATGAACAGCAACTTGGGATTTCAATCGCCATGAGCTTTTTGTTTCAGCTAGCTTAGAAAAAGCGGCAATACTGCTATAAAATTTATTCTCTGAGTAATCATCAGAAAATTCATAAAAAAGCGGCGTTGTTTTGCGTTTAATATCTGCCTTGCGAACCATATAAGTCGCAACTGGTAAAACCACTGCTAAAATTGTTGTTAAAGGTATAGATATCTGAGAGAAAGTAAGCAGAAGAATTAATGTGACAATTCCACAATATCTCCAATAGTATGGGCTTTTTACTCTTTTATTAATTTGATCAATAATTTCTGCTGCTGATTTGTCTACAGTAATTTCCTCATACTCTTCTTCTGAATTTTCATGTGTGGTTCCATAAGCTCTCTCAGAAACTTTATAAGCCTTCTGTTGATACTTAGAGCCTTGTTTACCAACTTGAATTAAAGTATCTGGAACTTGCTGTTTTTTCTTAGACATAGCCATTTTACTAAACCTTATTACTTCTTAAGAGATGGAATAAATTTGTTCAAATTTTTGAAGTAGGGCTGATTTGCTAAAACAATGAATGATGAAAATATTAGAATTAATCCAAAACTAACTATCAGAAATCTTGACTTTGGTAAGCTGCGAATTTTGCATGACTTATCTCTAGGATTAGATGCAGTATTACTAAATGATAATAATTTGTAAAGACAACTTGAAAATAGGTGCAAGTCATCTTGAGAAGTGAGTTTATAAATTCTATTAGACTCTAAAATTTTTGAATTTTTAATGGCTTCAATTAATTTAGGATCAGGAGAGCTTGGACGGAAGTTGTCCCACTGATATTCACAACTCTCATAAAACAGTTGAAATTCGATAACTTTGAAAAGTCTAGCTTCATCTTTGTCGGCAATTACAAGGTATTTAGCTTCATTTATACGCCCTTTCTTAAATAGGCGATTAATGTAGTAAATCGCTTGAGCAATCACTTTTGCTGCAACTTCTATATCACTAAGTTTTACCGAGTACTTGAATTCAAATAGGACATTATCAACTACTAAATCATGTCTTTCCTGAGTCTTGACTGGCAAAGAAAACTCTCTAATATAGGCTGCTTTAACTTCTTCTTCATTGGTCGCAATAAGTAGTGCATCAATAAAATTAAATTCCTGAGCTTCCGACCATATCTGTCTATGTTGAGTTGTTCGCCTTGCTTGCTCTTCCCATGCTCCCATACAGAAAATCCCTTGTGGTAAGACTTGAAAATGGCGACTTTATCTAATTTACCCGCTGCAACCCTCAAGGTAAAGTCTTTGCAGATGGCTATACAATCTGAGTCTTACTGGACTGAGAATTTCTGAATAATACGCAGAAATAGACTATTGGTTAATGCCTTTCTGAATATTGTTCATAATCCAAACAAAACTGCATCATTGTTTGGATGCCAAAAACTCTTTGACGACTTGTTTTACGTCGCGGAGTTCGCCTTCCACTTCGTAGTTCATTCGTTGCATTTCGGCGGCGGTGACGAGTCCGCTGAGTTCTGCTAGGGCGGTGCGGAGTTTGGGATATTTTTGTAGGGTGGCTTCGCGGACGATGGGCACGGCTTCATAGGGCGGGAAGTAGCGTTTGTCGTCCTTCAGCACCACCAAGCCTAGTCGGGCAATTTGCCCATCGGTGGAGTTGCCTGCCACGAGGTCTACCTGTTTTTGGATGAGTGCCCGATAGATTAGCCCTAGATCCATAATTTGTGGGGGTTTGGCAAACTGAAAGCCGTAGGTTTTAGATAAGCCAGCGAGACCATCCTGCCGCTCAGAAAATTCGTAGCCAAAGCCGCCGCGCCATTGTGGGGTAAACGGTGCCGCCTGTGACAGGGTTTGAATATTATCGCGTTTGGCATCGTCGCCGCGAATGATGATGGCGAAGGTATTTTCAAAGCCGAGACCGGGCATTACTGTGAGGTTGAACTTTTGGGCATAGCCGTCTTTTAGCTGCTGAAGCAGCGCTTTGGGTTCCGAGGGAATCGGCTGATTTTCAAAAAGTTTGCTGACGGTGGCAGCGGTGCCAGTGTATTCCACGTAGGCATCAATTTTGCCGTTAATAATCGCCTGATGGCACACGTAGGAACCACCTAAGCGAGGTTTGCGATCGACTTTCAAACCTGCCTTATTTTCAATCTGCTGCGCCAACAGTTCCCCCAACACATCCTGCTCAGTGAAGTCTTTAGAGGCAACGATAATATCACCGCCGCCGCTGTTGCTGAGGTTGGGCTGGCAGGCAGCGATCGCCCAGATCAACATCACCAGCACTATCGAAAAAATAACCGGATATCGTTTCACAGAGTTTTCTCAAAAGAAGATCTTAACGGGCGTAGAGTCCACATTGCCTGATTTAACCAGAACCTGCAATCTCATGCGGTGATTTTGCAGATTAACGCCTGCGCTAAGCTAAGTGGGTTGTTTGTTAGCCGTGGGTGCGATCGCATCTGCCTACTTCATGTCCCTAGAAAATCCTTCAGATTGGTCAACCGCCCTCCAGCTTGATAATCGACAGATTTGGATTCAGGCAGCGGGGCGATCGCTGTGCCAAGTCGCGTCTGGCTTGATCTACTTCTATATCCCGCTGGTGTTCGTCAATCAAGTGGGGCTATCGGCAACCTCCGTGGGGTTGAGCATGGGGATTAGCTCCCTGGCTGGGATTGCTGGACATTTGCTGGGCGGTGCGCTGGCAGATTCCCCCCGATTTGGGCGCAAAACCACGCTGTCGCTTTCCGCAGGGCTGGGAGTTTTAGTCTCTTTAGTATTGGCAGTTACCCAAACTTTGCCAATGCTAATCGTGGCAAGTCTGTTGCTGGGGCTAAGCGTCGGCTTTTACTGGACGGCGGCGGATGCGGCGGTGATGGATGTGACACTACCGGAATCCCGGCATCAAGCGTTTGCGATTATGAGCGTGGCGGAAAATGTGGGCGTGGGCATTGGCGTATTAGGCGGTGGCGTGTTGCTGACGATCGCCAACCAGCGTCACGAACTGCTGTTTCTAGGCTGTGGACTGATCTTTCTGGCGTTTTTGATCATGGTGCAAATAGCGATCGCGGAAACTCGCCAAGTCACAACTAAATCCCACACTCCGATTCAAGGTTTTTTGGTGGCACTGCAAGACAAAGCCTTGATTACGTTCATCCTGGCAAACGTGTTGTTTACGACTTATGTGGCGCTGGTCACCAGCACAGTACCGCTCTATTTCACTAACTTTATTCCAGCCATAGGAGCCACACCCAACGCATCGCTAGCCGATACCGCAAGCTTGTATACTTGGTGCTACATCGGGTTGGGAGCCGTGGCACAACTACCGATCGCCCAAGCGTTTACCGCATTCCCTCGCACTCGTGTGTTGATGATTGCGATGTTGATGTCTAGCCTGGGGTTTTGCCTCCTGTGGGTCACCGGCAGGTTTGCGACCTATCAATATTGGACTGGCGTAGCGGCTCTCTGCGTCATGGCGATCGCGTCTGTCACGTATAAACCGTTTGCCGCCGCGATCGTCTCAGAACTCGCGCCCGAAAATCTGCGGGGTGCTTATGTTGCCGTCAGTTCGCAATGTTGGGCGATCGGCTATTTTATGGGTCCCTTGCTCGGCGGTTGGGCAATGGATCAGTCCGCGATCGTTGCCCACAATTTTTGGCTCGTTGTCGCTGCTAGCACCAGCATTGGGTTACTCGTACTGCGTCTATTTGAAGCGCAGCGGGAGGAGCAAAGGTCAATAGAAGCTGGATGATGGGCATTGGATTTTAGGTGAATGTGACAAAATTTTTGACCTGTAGGGGCGCAGCATTTGGGCAATATTTTTTGCAACTAGCCAAAGATCCTTTACCAAATGCTGCGCCCTCCTAATTCCATTAAAAAATTGACTGTAGGAGTAAAACGGGGTGGAACCTATTGATATAGCCATCATTGGAGCAGGAATTGCCGGGTTGACCTGCGCTCAACAGCTACAGCAGGCAGGCTACCGGGTCGTAGTGCTAGAAAAATCTCGCGGAGTGGGTGGACGATTGGCAACTCGTCGCCTCCCCCACGATCGCGCCGATCATGGCACCTGCTATCTTTCGCCCAAAGGGGAATTATTTGAGGAGTTGATCGCTCATTTACTCAAACGGGACATAGTACAGATCTGGACAGATACAATTCATATATTGAATCGCGATCGCACCTTACAAGCTGCACCAGAGCGCGTTCCTCGATACATCGCACCCGACGGCATGAGCGCGATCGCTAAATATCTCGCCACCGGGCTTGATGTTCGGTTTAGTCAGCGCGTGATTGGATTAGAGTTAACCCCTGACCAAACTTGGACATTAACCATCGAGAATCCTCAGCCCGATGCCGTAGATTCCCACCCATCAACCTTATCAGCTAGCGCTGTACTAATCGCTATTCCTGCACCTCAAGCCGTCGATTTATTGACACCGCTTGAAAAAAACATTGTTTCCAGTGAATTAATTCAACAACTGCGATCGGTGGAGTTCGATCCCTGCATTGCAGTAATGGCAGGTTATCCAGAAGATTGCTTGAAAAAATGGCAGTCAAACTATGTCGATGTCAAAGCGATCGCGGTTCAACATCCAGATTTGGGTTGGATTGGTTTAGACAGCAGCAAGCGGCGCACTGCTTCCCAACCCATATTTGTCGTCCAAAGTACGGCGGCGTTTGCCAACCAGTGGCTAGAAACAACTGATCTATCTGCGGTGGGTCAACAACTGCTGCACTCAGCCGCCGAACACCTGCTTCCCTGGTTGGCAACACCCGAATGGATGCAGGTGCATCGCTGGCGTTACTCCTTTCCGGCAACTCCTTTGAGCGATCGCTATTGGTCGGCTGAAACACCCGCGCCCTTGATATGTGCGGGAGATTGGTGCGGTGGGATGCGGGTAGAAAGTGCCCTATTGTCTGGGCTGTCAGCCGCAGATTATCTGAACCAGCAAATGGGCGATCGCACTATTCCCACATCTCGATTTTGGGAAGCAATCTAGAGGAGTGAATGGGTGGATGAGTGAATGGGTGGATCAGTGGCAAAACTCAAAACGCTCACAATTCTTTAAAGGTAAACCACATTAAAGAACCACCACTTGATGAACTTGCTCTACCTGCTATCTCCGTTGAATCCCTCTGCGGATTGAGACTAGCGATCGCAAGGGTCGTTAAGGTGAAGTAGTTCTACAGTTAGGCATTACTGCATCATGGCAAACCCAAACAATCAAGCTAATTTCTTCGTTCGATATCTTTCTCTTGCTCCTGTTCTCGCGGTGATTTCTGTATCTGTTGCCTTTTCTACGTGGGCAGTATTCAATTACTTTTTTCCAGATCTGTTGTTTCATCCATTGCCATAAGATCTACCACGACCGATATGGTATGTTTCACTCGGATTAATCTTGCTGATTGCTTCCTTGTCTTTTTTTAAGAGCGCGATCGCGGCTGATTGAAATTAAGTTTCGCGCGGAGTTCACCTTTAATTCGGCTTAAAATCGAGCCTTCATCCAGTGACGCGAGAATGCGAGTGACTACGGCTTTCGGTCCATCTACTCCCCAAGACGCATCATTTGCAAGGTAGGTTTTGGTCACCTGCCCGATCGCATAAGTTGAAACACCTGCCACGCCTGCTTGAGTCACTGCCACAGACGCATAGGCAGCCAGCGACAGCCCCCCGGTTGCCGGAGCCGATAATCCTAGCAAGCCTTTCAGCGAACTGAGTCCCAAGTTAGCAACCATCTCACTGGCGCTAATGCCGCCCATGGTCAGGGCAATTTTTTTCAGCAAGGCTAAGGCTCCCTGTTGGCTCATAGGAATGCCATATAGTTTGGAGAGCGTCAGAATTAGCGCGACATCAATCACCGCACTGCTGAGAATATCCACCACTGTCACGGGATTGAGGGCGATCGCCACCGCCTTAGTCATCACCGCATTCCAAATGATCTGATTAGCGCTTTGCTCCCGGATCGCCATTTTGCGCTCCACCAAGCGATCGTTGATATCATCGGCAAACAGCAGCGAGTTGACCGCCACCAGCGACTTCCCTTCTCGATCTAAAATTTCTAAAATTTTCAGCTTCAGGTCATCGATTTGGGGCGTTCCTACACTCAGTTGAGCCGCTACTCGCCCATCCGCCCGCCGCACTGCTTTTGCCACTAACGGCGATGCTGCCGCCATGACAATCTCCTCCGGCGAGAGCAGTTCTTTCACGCGCTCATCCC
This sequence comes from Sivoneniella epilithica UHCC 1019, assembly GCF_040830845.1. Taxonomy (NCBI): domain Bacteria; kingdom Bacillati; phylum Cyanobacteriota; class Cyanophyceae; order Leptolyngbyales; family Leptolyngbyaceae; genus Sivoneniella; species Sivoneniella epilithica. The sequence continues at coordinate 6,816 of NZ_JBFPDP010000055.1, read as the reverse complement.
GAATTTTGCGATAAATCATTTTGCGATCGACCTCTGGATATTGGTCAATTTTGTTAAATACCAGAATGATCGGCTTACTGGCAGACCGTAAAGCTGATAATGCCTGATATTCAACCTTGGTCATATCTCCCGCAATGATAAACAAGATCAGATCGGCTTGTTGGGCAACCTGTTGTGCCAGTGCTTCCCGCGCTTCGCCATCCACCTCGTCGATACCGGGAGTGTCGATTAGTTGAATCTGAGAGTTCCCGATCGCGTTTACCGTTACCCGCGTTAAGGATTGCTCACTGCCAGCGATCTCCTCGCTGGTCAACGTCCAATTTGCAGTTTGGCGGCTGCGGGTGACTCCATGAACCGCCCCGGTTTCAAACACAGTTTCGCCCAGGAGCGCATTCAAAAGCGAGGATTTGCCGCGTCCCACCATGCCAAATGCGGCAATGTGAACAATCTGGCGATCGAGCTTATCCAGCATCGATTCCAGCCCAGTAATTTCGGGTTCTAATCCCCGTCGCTCGATCGCCGTCAAGTCTAACCCTTCCACTAAATCTCGTAGGGCAGTTTGCGCTTGTCGATAGTTAAGCTCTCCTTGAATAGTGTCAAAGTTGTGGATGGCTTCATCCAACTCTTGTTTTGTCAGTGGTGGAGCCTGATTTAAATCGGGTGAGTTAGACATGGAGTAACTGGGAAAAGGGCGTGATTCGTGCAACGTATCGTTTATGTAAATGCTGGCAGATTATTATCTGCTCCATTCATTCTTGTTTATTCATTCATATTTTTGTAAGTTGCCACGGCAGATGGAGAAATACGATTGAGATAGCGGAAGATCCAATATTTAAAAACGGTATCTAAAATAACGGGAAATGTGGCAATGAATAGAAAGTTAAAATCTCGGTTAGTAGGCAATCCAAAATGCTTAGCGAGTCCTTCTAGAAGGACTTCCCAGCCATGAGGAGAGTGAAAGCCCACAAACATGTCAGTAAACAAAATGATAATGAAGGCTTTAGCGCTATCACTGAGTCCATAAACCGTTTCATCAATAAAAGATCTAAGGGTTTCTAACCCTCTACGATTGGTGAGCAGGACGATCGCAAATGCCCCCGCCGATAGCAAATCTGCAAACACATTTTTGATAGCACGGGCGCTCAGCTTAGAATAAATCTCTGCAAGTTCCTCAGCCTTGTCTTGCAAAAGTGTTTCAGCATCGGTAGTTTCCGGAAACCGTTCAGGTTGTGCAACGCTCAGAAAGCGATCGAACTCTAATCGTTCTCTAAAAACATTAAACTCTCTCAATGCTGATTCTTCTAACTCACTATTGAGAAAAATACCGACTTGCTCTGGCTGCCAAAATTGATCCACCAGCGGACCGACGATAAATGCTTTGGAAATTTGCTGAGTCAGTAAGGGCACAATAATTAATAGCAAAACTAGCCGGATGGATATTAAGGTTTTTGCTTTAGAAAAACGAAAGGTTTGAACAACTTGTTCCTCAGAATTCGGATCTAAATCTCGCTTGATGCGGTTCAGGGTTCCTAAAATTGAGCGGGGTAATACACCCGTTTTATCTAGAATGCTGCCATCATCTGCGTTGTCAGGATTGAGCGCCTGATTGTAGACGCGATCGCCCGTGTTTTGGTCAATCACTGTTCCAGAGAGATTAACGTTTGTCCCTTGATTGAGCGGAACTAAAGCAGTTGAACGAACGGATGAAGATTTGTAGCGATCGAGAATCTCATCAATAAACGCCAGTTTTTCTAATACAGTCGCGGCTTGCTCGTGGGTACTGATGTAGGAACTGCGGCGATGATAAAGCGTAGAATTGGTAGAGTCTACAATGATGCGGCTTGCTCTAAATTCTGTGAGGCGAACCTCGGCAAACTTTAAATATTTATTGAGTTCAGATTGAAAATAAATAAGCACATTTTCACTATGCTTGGTAGATTTTTTAGAAATTTTTCCGCCATCAAAATGTTGGTCTTCAATTGCTTTAATCATTAGAGCGGCTTCATAGGCTTGATCAAGCGCTCTTTCTGGTGTTTGTAGAAGCCATTGGTTAGCCCCGCGTAAATATCGACTCACAGAGGTTAGAAAAGATGATCTCATGATGGGAACAGGTTCACCGTTTAGATATTATTTGTTAAACAAACCATTTATTTGTTAAACAAGCCATTTAAGTTAAGGTACGAGAGATTCTAGCAAAATCATTTAAAAACAATTGGTTAACAAAGAACGAATCTGGATTACGGGAGCAACGCGAGTGGGTAAAACGAATTACTTAATTCGCCAGTTTTGCCAATGGGTTGCTCAATCGACTGGGGTAGTTTCTGCCCAGATGTCAACAGTCCCGCCGCCAGAGAGTCCGGCACCTGATAGCTTACAACCTTCTACAAACCTGCCAAGACTTTTGCTGTTTGCCGCGATTGGTGATAATCGAATTGATCTGGTCGATCGCCTAGTTGCTGCTACTCAAAGTCAATATTCTTTTTATTCCACAACTCCGCTAGGTTTTTTTCAAGATGAAGTGACGCTGTTTTGGCCATTGCTGATTCAGCAGCTTGATTTGAAGGCGCAGTTTTCCCTTCGGCTCAACCCAGAAAATGAGCAGGAGCTTGCTACACGATTGTGGCAACCGGAGATTGATCGGGCGATCGGCGCACAAGCAGCGGTAAATGAAGCGCGTCTAGTCCGAAAAATTTTGGATTTACTGCAACTGGCTGGATTGGCTGGCATTCCAATTGAAGATATTCCGCTCCGATTACAACAGGGCTTGGGAGCGCAAAATGGCGAACTGCCGATTCCCTTTGAAACGGTTGGAATGATGTTGCAACACTGGCAGCAATGGTGTTTGGAACGGGGTCTGTTGACCTATGGAATTACGGCAGGGCTGTATTGGCAATGGTTGCTAGGACATCCTGCCTATCAGTCGCACCTCGTTCAGCGCTATCCGCTCATTTTGGCGGATGATGTGGATGAGTATCCGGCGATCGCTCGGCATCTGTTTGAAAAATTGCTCAACGCTGGAGCCTCTGCTGCATTTACCTTTAACCCCGATGGGGCAGTGCGCTTGGGTTTGGGAGCCGATCCGGTTTATTTAGCAGCACTCGCAGATCGGTGTGAAATCGTAGAATTGAGCGATCGCCCAACCCCAAGCTTATTGGATGATCTGGGGGAAACCCTGGTAGAATTCGCCATTAACCCAATGATCTTTTTGGCGTTGCCAGAGTCAATCCAAGCGATTCAAACCGTTTCGCGCTCTGATCTATTACGTCAAACCGCCGAGACGATCATTACCGCCGTGCAAGCGGAGCAGGTGGAACCGCGACATGTGGCGGTGATTAGTCCCGGTTTAGATGCGATCGCCCGGTATGCCCTCATCGACATTTTGACCAAGCATCAAATTCCAGTTGAATCGCTGAATGATCAGCGTCCCCTAATTAGCTTTGCGATCGTTCGGGCGTTGCTGACGGTGCTAACACTGGTCTATCCGGGCTTAGGTCGTTTAGTGGATCGAGATGCGATCGCTGAAATGCTGGTGATATTAGGCAATCGAGAACAAACTATTAACACTCCTGACAGCCGATCAGCCGCTTCCCTCCAGCCCACTCTTGCTATTGATCCTGTGCGTGCAGGCTTACTTGCTGATTATTGCTTTGCCCCTCATCCAGAGCGTCCTCGTTTATTACCCGCCACCACCTTTCCTCGATGGGATCGGTTAGGCTATCAAACCTCAGACGCTTATCAGGCAGTGATTGACTGGATCGAAACTCAGCAATCTCAGCTAGAGCAACGCCAGAGTCCAAATGCCGTTTTCTTGCTCGATCGCGCCATCCAGCATTTTCTCTTAGGCGGTCGTTCTTTAGCATTTGATCAACTGTCTGCCCTGCGCCAACTGCTGGAAACCGCCCAACATTATTGGGAAGTCGCTGACCGATTGCGCCGGAGTGATGTGACCCTCAGCGATCGCGGCACAACTCGCCCAGATCCTCCATCCGCTGCCATCATCAGCCCATTTATCCGGCTTTTACGCAATAGCGCCGTCACCGCCAATCCCTATCCAGTGCGACCCATGGGAACAGCCAGCAATGCCGTCACCTTAGCCACTGTTTTTCAGTATCGTTCTAGCCGCCGCAGCCATCGCTGGCAGTTTTGGTTTGATGCTGCTTCTCCCCGATGGCTTAGCGGTGTTGATGCATTATTTGCGGCTCCCTTGTTTTTGCAGCAGTGGTCAGGCGTATGGACTGCTGCCGATGCGATGGATGCCAACGAGCAACGCCTGCGACGCATTTTGCTTGATTTACAAGCCCGCAGTGAACAGCAAATTTATCTATGCCACAGCGATTTGGCAACCAATGGTCAAGAACAAACAGGCACTTTATTAACGCTGGTCAATTCGGCTACTCCAATTACGGCAATGTGAAGCAAACAAGAAGCATGACTAGAAAATCACTCTGCTCGAACTTGAAGACGCAAATCACCCATGAATAGTTTTTACTTTGCATTGCTTACCAGTTTTTATCAAGCCTTAGCAATCAATCCCATTAGTTGGAAAGCGCTAGAAAATAAGGGAATTTTGCTGAAGGACGCTGGCTAGGAATCGTTAGGAATCAGCGGAGAGGTGGTGACGCGATCGCCCCTTCTGGAAAAATTCGGCTCAAATCTAGTTGGGTATCCTCAAAACCAGGCAGCCAGATCGCCTGGTGGGGCAGCAAAATTTGTTTACTAAGGTAGTCAAACTTGCCTTGAACTATCCGATAGGGTTGGCTGTAGCGTTCTAACTGGCGATCGCTCAAGTTCACAATCCAGTACTCCGCAATTTCCGCCTCGGCATAGAGTGACAGCTTGGTGGTTTGGTCATAGGTCAGGGTAGAGTCAGAAATCTCGATCACCAGCAAAATGTCTTGCGGATACGGATGATGGGCTAGATAATCTTCGTCTCTGCCTCGCGCAACGACGACATCGGGTTCCGGTTCACTTTGACTCGGTAAGGTAATTGGGTCTTGACCCCGGATGGCTGCTCGATCGCCAAGCAGTCGGTCGAGTTGGCGACACAGAATCGCGCAACAGACGGTGTGTGGTGTTCCTTTGGCAGCCATTTGAATTAGTTCTCCCCGAATTAGCTCAATCCGTTCGCCTTCTTGCAAAAAACCGAGTTGGATGAGCCGATGATATTCATCAATCGTGAATCGCTTGGGTGTCACAACATTCATAAAATCCCTCACGTTTGGCTACCTCAATTCTAGAAGCGATCGCCCCTTGTCTCTGCAATTTGGAGGGTTATCCAGTTTCGTTAGGCAATTGTCCCCTTAAACCAGACGAATCATCCCTCCAGCGTCAAAGCGAAAATGTCAGTTCCGGCTAGCAGAGGGGTGATGTCTTGGACAGCAATATTTAGACGCTCCAGCGATGAAAGTTGATCGAGGATATCTATGAGGCTGAAGGTTTGGAGATGAAACCCTTGGTCAGCGACGAATTGCTGGAGATGTTCTGAATGCTCAAAGCTATTATCCAGGGTAGATCTGCCTGTGTTTTGGGCGATCGCTTTTAGTATTCGTTCCGTTGCTGGATTGTAGTTTCGTAGCTGACTGCGCCGCTGCTTAGTAGTCAGATCGGGCGTAATCCAAACTCCGCCATAGTGCTGCAACATCTGTTGCACATTGGCAAACACCAATTGTTTTTCGGGTAAAGTTAGGTATTGCAGCAACCCCTCACAGGCGAGCGCGATCGGTTCGCCTTGCCGCAAATACTCAGCATTCACTGGAAACTGGCTAGGAGTTGCGGTGACATCGATCGCGGCAAAGTGCAGATTTGGGCGAGGGGCAATCAGGCGATCGACCAATGCCCGTTTCTGCTCAATCATCAATGGCAAATCACTTTCCACAAACGTAATCTCTGGGTTTTCAGACATCACCATGCCACGGGGCAATAACCCAGATGCCAGTTCCACAATTTGCCGACAGCCAAACTTTGCCAACAACCCATTGGTCGCTTTGTATCTCGCCTCCATCACGGGCGCAAAATACTTCAAGTCTTCTATGCCATTGGGTGCATACTGTCCAACCACCGACTGAGCATCCACCAATTCCGAAATTTCCCTCGCATAGGGAATATCGCTAAATTGGCGAGCATAGGTTACGAGTAGGGCAGTTGGGCTGATTTTGTTGAAGGAAGTCATGGAAGTTTTGAGTTTTGAGTTCTAAGTTTTGAGTTGGGAAGGTAAGTTTTGAGTTGGGAAGATAAGTTGTGAGCATTCGCCATTCGTCATTCGTCATTCGTCATTCGTCATTCGCCATTCCTTGCCTTCTTCAAAATCTTCATTGCAACATCTGTTGGTATGGGCATGACGGAAAGGCGATTGCCTGGGCGCACGAGCCACAGTTCGTCGGGGGTGAAGGTTTGACGCAGGGTTTCTAGGGTGAGCAGGGTGGGGAAAGTTTCGATAAATTCTACGATCGCGGTGTGCCAGCGGGGATTTTCTAACGTGGCTTTTGGATCGTAATACGGGCTGCTGGAGTCAAATTGGGTCGGATCAATCACAGACGACTGGATAATTTTCGCCAGACCCACAATGCCAAGCGGAGCAGTATTGGAGTGATAATAAAATGCCAAATCTCCCGGCTGCATGGCTTTAAGAAAGTTGCGGGCTTGATAGTTTCTCACGCCATCCCAAATAGTTTGGAGATCGCGCTCTAAGTCTGCAATGCCGTATACATCGGGTTCAGATTTTATTAGCCAGTAGTTCATGGGGAGTTTTGAGTTTTGAGTTTTGAGTTTTGAGTTTTGAGTTTTGAGTTTTGAGTTTTGAGTTTTGAGTTTTGAGTT
>NZ_JBFPDP010000054.1:0-28856 GCF_040830845.1 Sivoneniella epilithica UHCC 1019 | reverse complement strand
GGCAATTTACGACTCAAGATGCCCGCATCAAACTCAAGCGTCTCTATCCATCAATTCTTTCTTGACAGACTACTAGGAGTGAGGGACTAAAGGGCGTTTCAACTGCTGGAGAAAGGTTTGAATCGCCTGATCATATTGAGTGCCCGCAATTTCAAGTAGATCATTGTGGTCGGCTCCTGGAATCGGCACTAACCGCTTAGGCGATCGCACGTGGCGCATTAAGGTTTCGCTGTGGTGCAATGGAATTAGCCGATCTTGGGTGCCGTGCAGGAATAGCACCGGACAGCGCACGTTGGCGATTTTACGGAGGTTATCGAAGCGATCGAAAGGGACGATCTCAATGCGGGTGATGACGCGAAAAGTGCTGGTGAATGGACTTTCTAGAATGAGTCCGGCGATCGGTTCGCGGCTGGCAATCTCTACACTGGTGCCACTGCCCAGCGATCGCCCATAGAGAATGATGTGACTGGGTGAAATGCCGAGCGTATCAATCAAGTAGCGATACGCCGCTTCCATGTCTTGATAGGCATTTTGTTCAGAGGGTTTCCCCTGACTAGTGCCATAGCCCCGATAGTCGTAGGCAAATACTGAAACACCCAAGGTTCTCAAGTGTTCCAATCGTTGGCGAATCCGCCCCAAATCTTCAGCATTCCCATGACTGTAAAGCACGGTGTAGTTTGCAGTTGGGTTGGACAGATACCGCGCCGAAATTTGTTCGCCGCTCAGGGTCGTAAGTTTCAAGATTTCTGGACTATCTTGATAGCTTCTAGGGCGCGGCAGAAAAATCAGCCGCTCAGCATAGAAAAAGGCAAAAATATTCAACGCCAGATAGACCAGCAAGAAGAGTTGCAGCATACGCCTAATTGGTTTTCTTCTCTGTAATGATCTGATTCTGCTCCAGCCCATTCAAACTCTTCCTCTAGGATCATGAATCGGCAAAAGCGCTTCCCTATCCTGTCATTTTTTCATTCTGTTCTTTTCCAATGCCTAATGCCTCTAACGCGGATTTAATTAGGGCAAAGTAGGGGGGCTGGCAGACATCAACTTCCATGGGTTCGGTAGAAACATGGGTCAGTTGCCCGATGCGTTGTCCTTGCTGCACAATTAGCACCTTGCCTTCGGGGTTGCGAATGCGAATTTCTTTGCCAGTGTCCAGTTCCACCAGACGGCAGGCATAGCAGCGATCGCCATAGACAAACTCGGTTCGTTCGCTGGCTGCACTGGAAGACCGACCGCCCACCAATTCGAGTTCTAAGGACACTTCGCCATTCCATTCATTCGTGCGGAGCCGATAGGCAATATCCATGCGAGAGGGCAGCGGGTAGAAATCGCCCCAACGCCACGCGATCGCCGTAATTTTTTTGGCGAGTTGCCCCAAGCCTTCATCCTGACTCAAAGTTACTTTAAGATGTCCTTTGCCAATCTTTTTTTGCTCGTGAATTCGTACATTCGCCGACCAAAACACCGGATCGGGATTCTCCATGCCGCAGGGATGCAGCGCCTCTAGCTGGGAGTGCAGACTAAAATCAACCTGTGCTAAGGTCGCTTCCACGTCTACAATCACCAGCGGCTTGAGATATTCTGGTGCCAGGGTTTGATGGGCAAAGGTACGCAGGCGCGATCGCAAGGCTTCCAGATTTTCCGCCTTAAAGGAAAAGCCCCCTGCTGCTCGATGTCCGCCGTGTTTATCCAGCAGGTCTTTACAAAATTCCAGCGCTTCAAACACATTAAATTCTGGAATGCTGCGGGCGGAACCACGAATATGCTGCCGGGTTTCATCTTCGTAGGTGCCGATGAACACAGGCACGCCGTAGCGTTCGACCAAGCGCGAAGCCACAATGCCGATCACCCCATGATGCCAATCGGGATGCACCACCAGAAACACCCAGTTGTCTTGAATATTGAACGGTTGATTCGCGCCTTTGCCGCTTTCACACAGGGCGATCGCTTCTTGCTCAATTTCCTCGCAGAGCTTTTGCCGCTGTTGGTTAATTTGCTCACACTGCATCGCCCGTTCCAACGCTACGCCTTCATCATCGGTAATCAGCAGTTCAATCACTACCTGCGGATCGGCAATCCGACCCACGGCGTTGATCCGAGGACCTAATCTGAAACCGATCGCCTCTGGTTTCAGGTTCTTTTCGTTGCTCAATCCCGACACCTGAATTAGCGCTTGCACTCCCGCTAACCGTGATTTTGCGAGAACCTGCAAACCCTGCTTTACCCAACGACGATTCACACCCGTCAGCGGTGCCAAATCGGCGATCGTGCCCAAGGTAAACAACTCCAGCAATGAATCGGTCAAATCGCTGGAACTGCCCATACTTTGCGCCAACGCTCTTGCCAAAATGTAGGCAACCCCGACCCCCGCCACGCCGCGATAGGGAGAAGTTTCGGCGATCATTTTGGGGTTGAGAATGGCATGGGCAGGCGGCAACAGCGGCGGCAAATCGTGGTGATCGGTGATGATGACGGTGATGCCCAATTCCCGCGCATGGGCGATCGGGTCATAGGCAGCAATCCCGTTATCCACCGTAATCAGCAGCCTTACCCCTTCCTCGTAAAACTCGTCGATAATGCGCTTATTGATGCCATAGCCCTCTGCCATCCGACTTGGAATAGCGTAGTCTACCTGGGCACCGAGCGATCGCAGCGCCCGTAGCAACAGCGCCGTACTCGTCATCCCATCTGCGTCATAATCCCCACAAATCGCAATCTTTTGGCGCGTGTTAATCGCATTAATCAGCAGTTCCAGACTCAAGGGTAAATCGGGAAAATCTGCCAGAGGCGAAGACAGATATTGCGATTCAGGACTGAGGAATGCTTGCACCTGCGCCAACGTGGTCAAGCGGCGATTAATCAGCACTTGCGCCATCAGGGGAGACAAATCGGTTTCCTGGGCAATTTGCGTCGCCAAGTCAGCATCAGCGATCGCAATTTGCCAGCGTTGGTCAGGCACCTTAGTGGAAGACGAATTGATCAACTGCTTATCCTTCATTCGATGGCAAAAACCTAAAGACACTAACGAGTAGGAATCATAATGGAAGTGCCAATGTCTCAGGATAGCTGAAACAGCTAAAACCTTTATCCAGAAAGCTATTAAGAACTATTAGTAATTCAAATTGAAATTCAGATTTGCGAATTTCAAAAAAGTGCAATAAATTGAAATTCGAGTGATTCAATTTCAATTCTTAGTGCAATATTGTAATTATGGACAAATCTGTTTTTACAGAAAGCGCCCCCGGAAGGCTTTTGGAGATTTCGGTGGAAGGTAATAAAGATTGGGCATTCATTCCCGATCTATTGCCTCATGAGTGGGAGGTTTCTCCTGACATTTGGGCTTTGTTGCTTCAGGCGAGAGAGGAATTAGCCAGACTGGATGGAGTTGGTCGGTATATGCCAAATTACAACTTACTATTGCGTCCTTTGCAGAGGCGTGAAGCATTGCGGTCATCTAGTTTGGAAGGAACTTATGCTACACCTCAACAACTGCTGCTTTTTGAGATTGAGCCTAGAGAGCCAAAGTCAGTTAACGACCCAGTAAACTCTTGGCAGGAGGTTTGGAACTATAACAGAGCATTAGAATTAGCCTTGCGCCTTTTAGAAGTAAAACCTCTCAGCTTGAACTTAATTCGAGAAATTCATCAGACACTTTTGTCAGGGGTACGTGGGTTTCAAAGAGATCCAGGTAATTTTCGCCGTTCTCAGGTTCATATTGGTTCAGATAGAAGATTTATACCACCTCCACCCAATGAAGTTATGCCCTGTCTATATGGTCTGGAAACATTTATTCATAAGGAAAAAAACATTGAGCCTCTAATTATGTGTTTTATGGTGCATTACCAGTTTGAAACAATCCATCCATTTCTTGACGGAAATGGTCGAGTAGGCAGGCTTTTACTGTCGCTGATGATTCATGAGCAGTGTAAACTCAGTAGACCTTGGTTATATTTAAGTGCTTTCTTTGATAAATACAAAGATGAATATATCAATCTTTTATTTCAAGTCAGTACACAGGGAAATTGGAAAGATTGGATTGCCTTTTGTCTACGTGGAATAATTGAACAATCAAAGGATGCACTTAGGCGCTTCGATAAGCTTCTTGTACTTCGCAATCAGTATATGGATCTGTTGAATCAAGCGGGGGGAAACATTCGACTTAATCGCCTCATCGATCACCTGTTTGAATCCCCAGCTATTACAATCTCTCAATTCGCGGAAATGTGCGGAATACACTACAACACTGCACGCGCAGACATAGAGCGCTTAATAAGCACAAACATTCTCATAGAATCTGACATTCAAGCACGTCCAAAAATCTATTTCGCCTCAAATATTCTGGAAATCGCTTATGACGATTAATGTTGAGTCAACATGCTGCCATAACTTCACCCAATCATTCCAGTAGCTAGAGGGTCTTTTGATGAATCGTGTTCTTATTGTCATTACGTTGATTCTGTTTGGAGGGCTGACTGCTGTAGCGGTTTGGACTGACGGAATTGTAGGAATCTTCTCGTCGATTGTTAGTAGTTTTGGGTCTGCCCAGATTTTTGTTGACTTAGTTATTGCCCTCGTATTGGTTAGTGTTTGGATGTGGCAGGATGCCAAAGCAACAGGACGCAACCCTTTGCCGTGGATCGTGGCAACAATCCTGGTCGGTTCGTTCTCGCCGCTGCTGTATCTGCTCACCCGAAAATCTTCTGAGCAGGTGCCAAAGGATTCGTAGCAGGAAAGGTTATGGGTTCTAACGTTTCCCCCTCACCCTTCGTCTTTCACTGCAACCGATAGCGCATTCCGGGCAGGGATGTAACTAAGTCTTGCATTTCTAAATTGGTCAGGGAACCAAGAATTGTGCCGGGGGCGAGTCCGGTTTTTTGGACAAGTAAATCGAGGGGAACGCCTTCTGGGTTGGAGGATTGGGATTCGCTGAGGGCTTGCAAAATTTGCTGTAGTTCGGGCGGTAAGTTGAGGGGAATGGTGGGTTCAGCAGTGGAAGCAGGGCGATCGAGTTGGGGTAGCATTCCTAGTTTTTCAATTAGTTTGTCTTCACCTAAGATTAATTGCGCTCCTTGCTCAACTAAATTGAGGCAGCCGATCGCCTTGGGATTATCCAAACTTCCGGGTAGCACATAGACATCGCGTCCATATTCATTGGCATAGCGCGCGGTGATTAACCCTCCAGATTTTTCTGGAGCTTCCATCACCAAGGTGGCGCGACATAACCCGGCAATCACGCGGTTGCGACGGGGAAAAAACATGCGATCGGGCTGGGTGCCAGCGGCATGTTCACTGATGATCAATCCCTGCTGCGCCACTTTTTGATAGAGTCCTCGGTTGCTCCAGGGATAGATAACATCGGTGCCGCAGCCTAAAACGGCGATCGTCCGTCCCCCTGCTGCAATGCAACTCTGATGCACTTCGGTATCAATCCCTTCAGCTAATCCCGACACAATCGTAAAGCCATGATTGACAAGTGCTGTCGTAATTCGTCGCGTCCAGCGTCTCCCATAATCGGAGGGGCTACGGGTGCCGACGATCGCAATCATCGGGGTCACGCCGCTGAGTTCTAATGGCTCCACGATGCCGCGATAGTAAAGCATGGGGGGCGGATCGGGAGTTTCCAATAGCAATCGGGGATAGTCGCGATCGCCGGGAGTCCAAAACGTTGGGTTTGCTTGTTCATGCTGCTGCAACAGTTCTGCGGGTCGGATTTGCCGCCGCGCCGTGGCGATCGCATCTGCGGTTTGCAGCCCAACCCCTTCCACCTCCAGCAAATCAGCCGGGTAAGCCTCCCAGGCAGCAGCTAAGGAGCCAAAATGTTTATGGATGCGGCGCAGAGAAATTGGACCAATCCCATCAATTCCAGACATTGCCAGCCAGAAAGCGCGTTCTTCTACCATGAGCACCCAAAAATTACAGCCTGATGTTGCCTTCAATAAATCGAATATCCTCAAGAGAGGAATTAAAACTAGAGTGCCCCTGGGCTAAAGAAAATTCGCCATTTAGCAAGGAGCATTTGTTTGTATGGATGACCTGATTATTCAAGTGGCAATCCTGCCCGACGAGCTACCGCAGGTGTTTCACATTCGATACTTAGTGTTTCAAGTTGAGCAGGGAGTTGATCCGGCATTAGAGTTTGATGGCGAAGACGAAACATCCACACACCTGTTGGCATTTTTAGATAAAAAACCAGTCGGCACAACCCGCATTCGCTTCCTCACACCACAGGTGATCAAAGTGGAACGGGTTGCCGTATTGCCCGAAGCACGAGGAAAAAGCATTGGTAAGCGGTTGATGGAGTATACTTTTAGCTTCGCGATCGAAAAACAGGCAACAGAAGTCTGCATGAATGCCCAACAATCGGTGCAAGTATTTTACGAACGGCTGGGGTTTCAGACAGAAGGAACCCCGTTTGAGGAAGCCGGAATTCCTCATATTAAGATGAAAAAGTCGTTGCGGTAGTCGGATAGAACGGGTGTTGGGTCACGATTCCGCAGAGCAGCTTTCAGGTAAAACGCGCCATGATTGGCTAAAAGGGCTACCGGGTTTAGGTGGAGTTTGGCTCGTGGGTGCAGTGCTCGATCGCACTTGGCTCGCGCTTGATCACTCCATTCCGCCCTGGGACCCCGCAGACTACCTCACGGGTACGTTGATCTACTGGAATGCCCTTACGACAACGCCGCACTGGTTTTCTAGCAGTTGGTGGACTGATTTGTGGCTCTTATCCAGCAAGATTCCACCCCTGGTCTACATTTCCACAGTGCCGTTCCTGAATGTATTTGGCACGGGCATTGATCAGAGTTTTTGGGTGATGCTGCTTTATAGCGCAATTTTGCTAGCAGCCGTCTACAGCCTAGGCACCTTCCTGTTTGACTGGAAAGTAGGGCTGTGGGCGGCGATACTTAGCACCCTAATGCCAATTCTCTATCAATTGCGGCTAGAGTTTCTGCTTGATCATCCCGTAACTGCTATGGTGACGCTCTGTTTTACCAGTCTCACTCTATGGAGAGGAGTCAGTCGGCAACAGAAAAAGAAAACTACAGAACTATTAACGATAGAGTCGATACCTATAAAGCCGATACCTATAGAGAAAGACGAAGCAACACTCGTTGCCCTTGACGCGATTCAACCCTCTAACCCTGCTCTATCCACGTCTAGTCAAACACCCTCAGAAACTATCCGCGAATCTGTAGATCTGCACCCCATATCCCACAACTCATTCCTCTTGCCTCTTGCCCCTTACCTTCCTTGGCTGCTGGCTGCGCTATTTGGCATCACTTTAGGGTTGGCATTGATGACGAAGCAAACGTCGCTACTGTTTATGCTGGTGCCGATGCTGTGGGTGTTGGGAGAAATTTTGTGGCGGCGTGAGTGGCAGCGATTAGGGCAATTTGTCCTGGGATTAGTGGTGTCGTTGCCAGTTTGGTTTCCCTGGTATCGCACTAACTGGCTGCTAATTTTGACCTCCAGTAAACGGGCAACGATTGATTCTGCGATCGCCGAGGGACAAGCACCAGTTTGGTCACTAGAAGCTTGGACGCTTTATTTAAGGGAGCTTCCTGGGATGGTATCGCTGCCGTTGCTGTTGGTGCCACTGCTGGGAATTATTTTGTTTTGGCGGCGATCGCGCATGGGCAAAGGCGGAAGCTCATTGAATACTGTGATAGCCCTGCGAGATCATCGTCAGCAGTGCTATGCAGAGACTCAGCGATCGCTGGGCTGGCTGTTGGTTTTCATTCTAGGGGCGTATTTAATGTCTACGCTAAATCCGAATAAGGATGAGCGCTATATTGCGCCCTACTTGCCGGCGATGTCGATTGTGCTTGCCTATGGCATGACGCTGTTTCCCAAATCGTGGCGAGTCCTGCCTTGGGCAACAACGTCTTTAGCGATCGTGCTGATGTTGAGTAGTTTGTTTCCGATTTTTGCGGGACAATCTACGCGATCGCCCACTGCTCGATTTTTTCCGTATCAAGGCAAACCCTATCCCCATGCCCAAGTCATTACGGCGATTGTGCAAGCTGAACCGCATTTAATCTCTACGATTGGAGTCTTACCTTCCACGCTAGAGGTCAACCAGCACAATGTTAACTATTTCGGTCTGTTGCAAAATGCTCAAGTGTTTGGGCGACAAGTGGGCGATCGCAAGCAAACCCTCGAAAAAGATCGGCGATCGATGACCTGGTTCTTGAGTAAAACCGATGATCAAGGCTCCATTCGCAAAAAGGAGACTCAAACAGCCCTAGTGAGAGCAGTTGAGCAGGGCAAAGACTTTCAATTGCATCAAACTTGGGCATTGCCAGACCAGAGTAGCTTGAAGCTCTATCGCCGCAAGGTGGCAGCCGTGGAAGTGAAAGCGATCGTTCCAAGCCCGAAGTCTGAAGTGCGAAAGTCCGAAGTGCAGCAGTCTGAAGTGGAAAGTCAAACGGTAGATGACGAAACTATTGAAACAAATCCAGCGATAGAAAAATCTAGCGCACTGCAAACTATTACCAATCCTCAACCGAAAGGCAACGCTGCGGTGCACTTAGACCAGATCACCTTACCCACTGTTGCACCGGCAGGAAAACCAATTCCGGTGACCTATCAATGGTCAGGCACCTGGGATGCACTACAGCCCGGACTGGCAATTTTGACCTGGCAGAAACAAGGCGACCTAAAAGTAAAGGGAAGCACTCGCTGGCTGCATGATCATGGGATTGGCATGGGAGAGTTGTATCCAACTGCACTGAAGCCAGAACAGCAAGCAAGCCGCTGGCAAGTCACCGAACGGATGGCGATGCTGCCGCCTGCAAATATGGCACCCGGCATTTATACCCTGGAAGCCACCTATCTTAATCGCCGTACTGGAAAAACAGAGGCGATCGCCCTGCCAGAAATCACTCTAACAATCGATCCCGCCGCTTCAGCA
Organism: Sivoneniella epilithica UHCC 1019; assembly: GCF_040830845.1. NCBI lineage: Bacteria > Bacillati > Cyanobacteriota > Cyanophyceae > Leptolyngbyales > Leptolyngbyaceae > Sivoneniella > Sivoneniella epilithica. The sequence continues at coordinate 19,945 of NZ_JBFPDP010000054.1, read as the reverse complement.
ATTTCCGCACCGGAGCTAGATTTGCTCACCCAACTGCGAAATCTGGCGGCAACTCTCCCGCAAGGAGCAAAGGCTCTAGAAAAAATTTCTAATGAAGTAGCCCGAATTAATCAATATGATCCGGTGCAGGATTATCTGAATCAAGTGCAACAAGCGACAGATTACCGCCTCATCCAAGAGCCAAAAAACGTTCAACACGCCTATACTCTTGCCCTAGCCAATGCTCTGATGCGGCAAGTGAACCCTGCGATCGCAGCCCTGCAAAAAGCGACTCAGCTAGACTCACAAAATCCTTATTCCTATGCCTTCCTCGCCTTTGTCAACCTATACGACTTCCGCCCCGCTGCTGCCCAAACTGCCTTACAAAATGCGCTCAAGGTTGATCCCACGAATCCAGAAGTGCAAGCCCTAAGTAGCATTGCCTCGTTGATGCAGGGAAACATTATCCAAGCATGGCAGCACTTTCAGGCATATCAAAAAGGGGAAAGGGTTAGGGGCACAGGGCAATAGGCGAATGACGAATGACGAATAAAATACGAGATCGCGGTGGATGGGTTGAGCCTGACGAAACGCGCCATCAAAAAAAGCTTATTCCACAGAGAAATCTTCGGCAGCCAGTAGAATTTTGCCGTAGTCAGGAATCCAGGCGACCCATTGATGATTCGCCGACTGACAAAGTAAGAGCGCCTCATCCTGGCAAAGATCGCTAGGAGGATTGTGAAGTTTCACCCAAAGAGACGAACTGGACAAAGAAGAAAGCGATCGCTGCGTTGGCAAAGCTGCCGAAACCCGATGAGCAATCCTTTTGTGCTGATGAATATGAGTTTGAAATTCCTTTTCAAGTTCCATCACGTAGTCTCCTAAAAATAGGCTATCTTGCCGCAAAGATTCTGGCTTTAGCGATACCATAGCTGCGGGTCAAGTCGCCAAGGTGTGCGAAAGTAGACATAAAAATCTAGTTCCGTATCTTACGTTACAGAAAATTCTTTAAAGTGGGGGGTTCTGTCGTACAACTTTACAGACGACTAGGACTTCGGGACGCATCCGTCTTGGACGCATCCGCCTTGGAAACGCGATCGCCCAGTCCAATTCTTCAGCGGTTCAGCCTGCTAAGGCATAGGTGCCGCCTCTTGCGATCGCCTGTTGATAAGCCGGACGAGCCTGAACGCGATTCAGGAAATCCACCAGCTTGGGTCGGCTGGCATCTAGACCAGATCGCGCGATCGCCACCTCGATTGGAAAGCTCATTTGGATGTCGGCGGCTGTAAATTCAGTCCCTGCAAACCACAGACTTTTTTCAAGTTCCGCCTCTAGGTAATTGAGATGCTGAGTAATCTGAGGGTTGATAAAGGAACTCTTGGTTTGACCTGTAATGAGTCGCGCGATTGGTTTGATAAAAAATGGCATGGGCTGCTGCTCGATGCGATCGAAGATCAGCTTTAACAGCAGGGGTGGCATGGCGGAACCCTCGGCATAGTGCAACCAATAGGTATATCGCAACCGTTCTGGTGTGTCGGTTGGAGGCGCAAATCGTCCGTCTCCATAGCGATCGATCAGGTATTCAATAATCGCTCCAGATTCCGCGACCGTTAGTGCCCCGTCCGTAATTACAGGGGATTTGCCGAGGGGATGCACTTGACGCAACGACGCAGGCGCTAACATCGTTTGAGGGTCGCGATCGTAATACTTAATGTCATATTCCAGTCCAAGTTCCTCTAGCAGCCAAAGCACCCGTTGAGAGCGGGAGTTGTTCAAGTGATGGACGGTGATCATCAGATGGGTCCCTCAGTACTGGATTCTTTTCAAGCAAAATGTATTTTAAGCAGTTTATCTAGTCTGACAATATCCCAGAGTGACTCTTTTTGATAAAAACTGGAGGTGTATAGCCTTGAGCCATTTTGCAACCAAAGCGATCGCGTTTCTAAGTCGCGTTTCTAAGTCGAGGCGATCGTGCCATGGGTTCACCATAAATGTTACGATCTGCAACGTTCTCGCACTGGAAAGGACTTCACCCGATGCCACTTTCAATTGGTGATACTGCTCCAAATTTTACGGTCAACGATACAAACGGCAAGCCTATTTCTCTGTCTGACTACGCTGGCAAGCCCGTTGTAATTTATTTTTATCCAAAAGATGATACTCCGGGCTGCACCAAAGAGGCTTGTAGCTTTCGCGATAATTATCAGCAATACCTCAGCAAAGGCATTGCCGTGTTGGGGGTCAGCATGGATGGCGAAGCATCTCACCATGCCTTTACCGAAAAGTTCAGTTTGCCGTTTCCGCTGCTGTCTGATGTGGATGGCACCGTGACGCAAGCTTATGATGTGCAGGGTGAAAGGAATGGCATACGCTACGCTACCCGTGTCACCTATGTGATTGGTGCCGATGGCAAAATTAGTCAGGTTTACACGTCAGTGAACACTGAAACCCACGCCACCGATATTTTGAGCGCGATCGCCCCTTAAGCTCTCCAATAAAATACCTGGGTAGACTACGGGCTAAAACCTCTGGTCTACCCAGTTGTTTTTTGGGGTCATTGTCGTTGATAGACGGGCGGCTCAAGGATGAAACTGGGCTACCAACCCACGAGCATCTGCCACATTCCAGCCGCGATCGCGACCGTTGCCAAGTGCTGCGGTAGGAGAGTCCAAAACGATTGACGAGCAATTTTTTGAGTCAGGATTACACTCAACAGAAATGCAGCGATTAAGGTTACAGATTGTAAAAATGCAATCACGGCTGGATGGGCAACGAAAATGGGGAGATTTACTGATGATTCTAAGCCAAAGGTCGCAAAGGTCACCGGAATCACTCTTCCCGCTTCGGTTAGCCCTAGCTGCAAGTAGTGAGCGATATTAACTCCCAAAACAAAAGGTAGGTAGCCATAGGCAAGCTCTAAAAAAGGACGGGGTTTCACAGATGATTGAATCGTGCGATTGACCAAGCGCATAAGTTGGTGGGCTGCAAGGGCGATCGCTCCGGGTATGAATAACACCAGCACCGATGCGCCACTGTGCCAGCCAAAATGATCGAGATGCAGCGATCGCCCCAAGATTGCTTCAATATCGGGTAATCGATGTAAGAATACTGCGCCAAATAAGAGAAACAGCAGACAAACCTCGGCATAGGTTGGAGTGTGTGTTGTCCATAGTTCAATTCCAGGTGGACGCAGATTTAACTCTACTGAGCGATGGGGACAGGCTTTGAGGCAAGTCATACACAGCACACAATCTCGATTATCTTCAAGCTGGGCAGGATGGGAATAGAGCGGACAGCCGTTTGTTTCTTGCCCTTCGCCTTTTTCTGGTCCACCTTTATAGCATTGATAAGTAGTGCAACTGGCAGAACAAATGCCTTGCTGCGCCCGTAATTCCGTCATGGATAGCTTGGCAAACAATCCATTCATGCCCCCAATTGGGCACAAATAGCGACACCAAAATCGGCGCTCAAACAGCAGAGAAAAGGTGACCGCACCTGCCGTAATTAGCAGCAGCAAGCACCCAGACAAATACGCTGTATTTTCCAAATCCCACAATTCTTCCCAGAGCAAAATCAGAGTGAACATGCCAAACATAAACCAGCCGCCCCACCGTTCTGCTTCTCGACGTGACCAGGGCAAGAGCTTGCGAGGATAGAGCCATAGAGACAACTTTTGCGCCACTTCGCCATAAATCATGAAGGGACACACCGAACACCACAGGCGACCCACGAAGGGGAAAGCAACTAAAATTCCCAGCCACCACCATGCCCAGAAGAAATTGAGCGCAATATTTTGATCGCGGCTTTGGGGACCCACCATCAGCACTGCCACGACGATCGCAAAAGCGCTAAAGGTAAAGCCATAGTTGACGCGATCGGGATACCAAGGACTCCGCAAAAATTGTCGCAATTGCGGCGACCCATTCAGCAAGTTGAGCCGAAACCGCTTACTTTTAGGACTGGTTGCCCAAAATACCTCTTCGGTGAGTTCATTGCTGCCGTTGAGTTGGATCACCGCCCGTTCTACCATGGCTTGCAGTTCTGCCAAATTGCCCGGAAAGTCATATCCCTGGAGTCGGCGAATGGCTTCTGGGGTCATGGTGGGCTTCGGCACGCCCCGCGATCGACATAATAAGCTGAGGTAATACTCCACCTGAGAAATGATATCCGCTTTACGCACTCGCACGGGTGAAAGCTTAATCACATGTCCGACTAAGCCTTTGCGCTCCAAGGTCGGCAACACACGCTCTGAAGTCATCAAGATTCTAGCTTCACAGAGGCGCGGTGCAGGTGGAGTTTCTCCTTCACGAGCAATAGGTGTGTATTCTCCAGTTTCGAGGAGGGTGACCAGTTTTTTTTGCAGTTCTAGGTTCAAATCTTGCAGGTTGTTAAGCATGAGGGAGCCAGTGCCCAGCCACTCCAACAATCCGGGTTTGCCGCCGACTCGCCCAAACAGGTCTGCACCATTGGCTTGTAGGGTATCGCAGTTAACTTTAATCAAAGGCTCATGGCGATCGCTCGACCCAAAGTGAATCAGCGCCGCCGTATTGTCTTTTTCCAACCCTGGCTCCCCAAAAATCAGCACCGACGCACGATTCGTTCCACGATCCCGAAAAGAATCGCCCGATGCTTTGCGAATTTCCTGACGATGGCGCACTGCATAGCGACTGGTGCCGACAATCCCCCGTTTTACTTTTGGGATGAGATAGGGACGCAGGGCGGCTTGGCGTTCTCGTTCATAGATTAACTGAGCCGAAACTTGATTAAGGGCGATCGCCAACTGTCGAGAAAACGTTTGCGAAATTTCGGGATACTGCTGAACAAGCTGCAAAAACTCCTGCTGTGGAATTTTCCAAAGCACACAGTCCGACAGGGTAGTTACCGTTTGCTCAATCGGTTGATCTAACAGCAATTCTTTCAAGGGAAACACCGAACCGGGCAACAGGCTAACAGGAGTGGCAGCCATGCTTTGATTGGTGCGGGAGCTTTCCAACCGTCCCGATCTCAGGATATAGAAGTCAGTAGCAGGGGTATCTTCCAAAATCAGATGGCGACTTTCCTGCACGGTTTCTACTTGAATGACCGCCGCGATCGCGCCTAGTACCCCTACTGATAAAGAGTCAAATAGGGTATTGTCTCGTAGCCAATGAACCCGGTCTTCTTCCATCAATCGACCTCCTTTTAATCTGAGCGATGCTTAACGACAATTTTGAAGCACCCTATCTTTTGCGGGTGCCACTTTTTTTGAGCCGCTAATCATAAAAAAACCCTTGCTGTCCCAATCTTGATAAGCAAAGCATCAAGAACTAGAACAACAAGAGGTTTGTCTCAAACTTTAACAATCTATTTCGCGATCGCCAAAGGAGGAATAAAAGTTACAGCCTAAGGAGCGTAAACAGCGCGACCATTTGCGTTTAGCACAATTGCGCCTTCATCTCCATTGATCACGAAGGGAACTGCATCCTTGCCAACTACTCGAACTAGCTTAGGACGAGCATATAGAGCTTTTCGAATTGCTTCGCCCCAAACCTTGATATCGCTGCCAATACCATTTGCGTCGGTAATAGGAGTATCAGAAGTAATCGTATCGTTTTTGACAATCTGAACGTCGATTGGCAAACTGAAAGCAGCAGGATGAACAGGGGGAGTAGGCAAAGTGTGGGAAGGGGTGCCAACGAAAGTTTCTCTAGGCAAAACTCTGGTTACTGCTTTTGGAACTGCAACGGCAGGTAATGCAACGCTAGCAACCAGTCCAGCGGTGCCCAATATAGACAAAATTCGCATGTTCATGTTGGATCAACTCCTCGCAAAAATCTTAATTACAACTGGAAAAATAGACGAGATGTCTAGCTTTACTTAATCGCTCTCTTATTTCTACACTGTTTTTCGTTTATGGGCTAGACCCTCTTGCCACAAACCTCATAAATTATGCTAAAAAGCCTTACCACTCAACCTGTATACGTTCATGAAGAATTCGCCCATAAACTGCATCTGTTTGTTGCGCCAACTTAGCCCAAGCAAACCGTCGATCCAAATCCTCGTAGGCATTTTCGGTTAGCCAGTGAGCATACTCTGGATTTCGCAAAACTTCCAAAATGCCCAGTGCTAAGGATTGAGCATCATTGGTATACGTGACTAACCCCGTTTTGCCATGCCGAACAATTTCTGGGAAGCCGCCCGTATCAGACACCACGACAGGCACACGAGCCGCAAAATTTTCTAACACAACAATCCCAAATGGTTCATACAAACTAGGGAAAACAGCACAATCTGCAACCATCCGAAACTTGTTTAAGTCTTCGTCAGACATAAATCCCGTAAAATAGCATTTGTGCCAAATTCCAAACTCGGCTGCTTGACGTTTGAGGTCGTTGACATTGCCGCTGCCAATCAGAACAAATTTCACCTGATTGTCCAGTATTCGATTGACAATGGGAATGGCATTTAATAAAACAGAAACCCCTTTCTCGTAGGTCATTCGTCCCACGTAGTAGACAATTTTTTCGTGATCTCCTGCGAAAGAGCGGCGAAATTCTTGTATATCAAAAGCCTGGGTATATCGCTTGCTTTCCAAGTGAATGCCGTTGTAGACCACATCAATTTTGTCCCAAGGAACGCCTAGCGCCCGTTCTACTTCTAACCTCATGTAGTTGGTGCAGACAATCACTCGCCATGCTTCATGGGCAAGATCGGATTCTTTGCTGTTGATGTACCGCTGTTGCTCCGAATGAATTCCGTTACAGCGACCATATTCTGTGGCGTGAATGGTGGCGACAAGGGGCAGTTTAAAGGCTCGTTTAAGCGCGATCGCGGCATCTCCCACAAGCCAATCATGGGCATGAATCAGGTCAAACGAGTCTTCTTCCAATAGGAGTTTGCCACCATGGTGCCCCATAACCTGGTTCATGTTGGAAACCCAGTGGAAGAAGTCATGGCTGGGAGCCACAGCAACCCGGTGGATATGAATGCCATCCACAATTTCATATCGGGGAGCCTGACCAAACTCGATCGTGATCAGATGAACTGCGTGACCCCGCTTTACTAGCTCTGGGTAAAGCTCTGCCACGTGTCGAGCAATTCCACCGACGATCCGAGGCGGAAATTCCCAAGCGAGTATTAGAACCTTCATCACCACCTATCTGGACATTGGACTTATCTTACTCAAATTTCCCATTCTGATTCACTCCCGGTATGGTTTGTCACAATTAAAGGGGGAGGGGCAAGAGGCGAGGGGCGATTGAGAAAAAGCGACCTTTTTTCTTTTCTGCAACCTACCAGCCGAAATCCGGAACCTGCCCCCCGAAACCTACTACCTGTTCCTATCCCTTACTATAGAGGGAGGACTTGAGTACATGTCATGATCCAAGCAACCTCTCTTGTTTTAGCTCCACCGTTGCTGTTGGCAACAGATGGCTCACCGAGCGCCCAGTTCGCACAACGACTGATGCGGTTCGTTGCACCTGTATTTTTAGGCTATGAGAGGGAAGAGGAGCGATCGCTCTTGACGGCGCTGACTGTTTTACCCCGATCCTCTAGTCGTTCCAAGCGTCTTCTCAGAAAAAAAACGATACCTTTTAACGATTCCGACCCGTCATCGCCAGATCCTGCCTCCCAACCTGCAAAATCAGGTGAATTTATGCCGTCTTTAGAAAGTCTAACGGCTTTGGTTCGTCGTGATTTTCCAGACGATTTTTCTTTGGCACTGGAAGTTCATCCAGGCAAACCCGCTACAGAAATTTTGAATTATGCTCGGACAATCAACGCTGGGCTAATTGCGGTGGGAAATAAGGGGGCTAGCAGCACACGAGAACTTTTGCTGGGGAGTGTGGCGGCTGCGATCTCGCGGTATGCCCCTTGTAGTGTTTTGATCGCTCGCCAAGACACATCTGCATCACCTCAAGAGAGTTCTAAGGAGAGATTGAATCATGTGATGGTGATGGTGGATGGTTCGGCGGCGGCGCAACAGGCGATCGCGGCAGTTCGGCAACTGATCCCCGCTGGCATTCAACAGATGACGCTGATCCATGTTCAAATTCCGGTCAATTCTAGTTATTTGATTGGTCCTTTTGTGTCGCCCAATCCTAGTTGGCAATTGAATCAATCGCTTCAAAGTGCCCAACAAGAAGTAGGCGAAGAGGTTCTCCAGCAGGCAAAAGCTGCCCTTTCTCCATCCAACGTTGAGATACAAACCCGTCTTCAATCCGGTGATCCCGGTCCTACCATCTGTCAACTTGCTCAAGAACTCGGTGCAGACCTGCTAGTTTTAGGATGTGATCCCCGGCGGAGAACGCTGCGATCGCCCTTAGAAGCCTTTCGGGGAAATCGTCGGGGTGAAACTCCGCGTCCGGCACTGCGAAATACTCGCCTGAGTATTACTGAAGATTATGCAATTCACTATGCCCCTTGTTCAGTATTACTGTGTCGGCGATCGCTCCCTTTAGAATAAGAATATTCGTCATCTTTCGTTGATCCCCATGACTCATTCCACCGATATAAAAACTCTGGCAAGCTTGATGGCAGCCGATTTCAGCAATCAAGCACAGGCATTTGAAAATCCTCCCTTTTTTGCTCATATCCGGGTTTGCATCCGTCCCCTTCCATTAGAGCTACTCTCTGGCGTAAGTTTGTTTTTAGAACAAGCCTACGATTATGCCCTGAATCAGCCCTATCGACTCCGCATTTTGAAGCTCATCGCTCAAGCGGATCACATTGAAATCGAACACTACACGCTGCGGGAAGAGCAAGAATTTTTTGGGGCATCCCGCGACCTAAAACGGCTGCAAACCTTACCTGCTGAGCAGCTAGAAATTATGCCGGGATGTAATATGCGAGTGGAATGGACAGGGAATAGCTTTAAAGGAAAAGTGCAACCTGGAAAAGCCTGTATCGTCGTCCGGCAGGGAAAAACGACTTACCTAGACAATGAGTTTGAAATTGACAGCGAAAAATTCATTAGTCACGATCGCGGACGTGATCCCGAAACAGACGAACACCTCTGGGGATCGGTAGCAGGTCCCTTTGAGTTTGTCCGTTGGGCGAGTTTTGCGGATGAAGTAAAAGGATAGCTATGCATGATTTGCTGCTGCGCCAGTGTCGCTTGTTGCAAGCGGATGGAGGAATTACAGAGGTTGATATTGCGATTGAAAACGGCGTAGTTGTGGCGATCGCGCCCCAGCTTCCCACTACCGCCAAACTCGTCCTAGAAATTCAACATCAACTCGTCAGTCCGCCGTTCGTGGAATCCCATGTCCACTTAGACTCGGCGCTCACCGTGGGTCAACCGCAGTGGAATCAAAGCGGCACCTTGTTTGAAGGGATTGAAATTTGGCGAAAGCGCAAACAAACCCTTTCCCTGGAAGATGTGAAAAATCGGGCGATCGCCACCCTAAAGCAGCAGGCAATGCAAGGTGTATTATTCGTTCGCAGCCATGCTGATGTCAGTGAAACCAGCCTAACCGCCCTCCAAGCCCTCTTGGAAGTACGCGAGGAAGTGAAAGATTGGATGACGCTGCAAGTTGTCGCGTTTCCCCAGGATGGCATCTACGGCAATCCACACAATGATCGGCTGATGGAGCAAGCGATAGAAATGGGTGCCGATGTCGTGGGAGGGATTCCCCATTACGAACTAACCCGTGAAGATGGAGTCAAATCGGTTCATCGGATTTTTGAATTGGCACAGCGATACGATCGCCTGATTGATATTCACTGCGATGAAATTGACGATGAGCAATCCCGCTTTTTGGAAGTCGTCGTCGCTTGTGCTATCCGCAGCGGATTAGGATCACGAGTCACCGCCAGCCACACCACCGCTTTTGGGTCTTACAACAACGCCTACGCCTTCAAGCTGCTAGGCTTTTTGCGCCGTACCCCAATTAACTTCATCGCCAATCCGTTGATTAACATCACGCTACAAGGACGCGCCGACACTTATCCCAAACGTCGCGGTGTTACCCGTGTCAAAGAACTGTGGCAGCAGGGGATCAACGTGAGCTTTGGGCATGATTGCATTCAAGATCCTTGGTATCCACTAGGTACGGGCAGTATGTTAGAAGTTGCTTCTATGGGGCTGCATGTCTGCCAAATGACGGGTAAGGCTGAGATTGATGCTTGCTACAACATGATTACTTGGAATGGGGCAACCACACTTAACCTACAAGATCGCTACGGAGTCGAAGTGGGTAAACCCGCCAACCTGATCGTGCTGGATGCCAGCGATCGCTATGATGCCATTCGTCGCCGTGCGATCGCTCAATACGTGATTTCTCAGGGTAAGCTGTTAGCCCATACTGAACTTCCGCGCACTCATTGGCACGGGAAAAGTGCTGAGTGCTAAGTGCTGCAAGGCTTTTTTAGACTTTGCCTGCGGTCAGAATTTGTGCTGCCGTCAGCGTCAAACTGGAAAAGGCGGAAGATGTAATCTGCCTGTCCCCTATGAACTTCTGTTCTTGATAGCTTTGCCCATTAAGCGTTAGCACCAGCACTACAGCACGGGCTGGGTCAGCAATCCCATACTCAGGGATGCTCCGTGCAGCGTACTCTGCCCGCTTTTCGATATAGTCACGATCGTAGTTGTCCGTCCCTGCTTCGCCAGGGGATACCACTTCCACAACTAACGTTGGGGCAGGCATATCGACGGATAAAAGTGCCTGACTTTGCCCTGAGATCGCGGCGGCTGATTCCTCTGAATGAACGATTAAATCAGGTTCCCTGGCGGTTGCTTGACGACTCGTGACTGCTATTTTGTGCTTATTTGCCAAGCGATAGGCAGGAACACCCAACCCGGCAAAGTGTAGAAGCAAGAACATGGCAATCTGGGTATTCAATGTGCTTTCTGCACCCATCTCTACCAGCACTCCATCCACAAGTTCGTATCGGATATCGGTGCGATCGTCATAGTCCAAATATTCCTCTAGAGTCATCCGTTGCCGTGTAGCGAGGTTCATGGTGGTTCTCCTAACCAGCGGTGGGAATCATCACTCTTTATCGATTATACTTAGCATCCTCGCGGGAGCGCTTTAGTGATTACCCCAAATTAACGCCAAATGACAATTTGCTCGCCCAAGTGCGCGATCGCAACTTAACCAAGTGCTAGGATTTCATCAATTCAATTTGGCTAAACTTGTCATGAGAATCCAACAAGTTCTTAATCGTCAAGGGATTGTGCATACTGATCCAGAAGTACTGATTCGCATTGGAGGTTAGCCTATGTCGAGGCAACAATTCCTACGCTTAAATGGATTTACCAGAGCAAAACGCATTGAGATGATTGATCGGGTAAGTGAGGCGATTAATCAAGCTGGAGCGTGGATTACCGATTTCCACTTGTACTCAAATATCCTCATCTGCATCAACTTCCAGGTTCCGATTGTTAGTTTAGAAAGACTCTCTGCAATGCTGCAAGAAACAGGTTTGCAGTTGAGCCAAGAGAGCCTAGAGCAACTCATGCCCGCCAATGACTTGATGCTGAACGAGCAAGAGCTAGTCGGGACATTGCAAATCACCTTTGTGCACAACGAACCCGACTTACTCCGAGATGTACCTGCTGTTCCAGGATAAGCGTTGAGGCAACCGCATCCAAATATCTAGACCTGCATTACTTCATTAAGATCTTTACGATTTGCATATCAACTTTCTGTCTTGCAAAGTAGAGGATTTTTAAGATCTCCCATATTTAGAACTTAAGCGGCATAACCACTTAACACATAGAATTTTTTCTTGGTAATGTCCAAATTTAGCATTATCAAGAATTTTTTCGTAAGATATTGCCGACGTGGAGCATTATCAAGAAAATGAATGGCTATTTTCAGAGCTATGCGTTTAGCGATCGCAATTATCCGTTATTGCCTTGCTGGAGGACACCACTTTCACGACCAATGTTAGCTTTGCATCCTGACCAAGATTTTGATGCCGTCCGCTGCAATACGGTTGTTAGACCGCCACCAACTACTCTCGATCAAGCCAGTATTGCGGTCTACGCTTATGATTCGCCAATGCCAAAATACGAATCTGATCATCTTCTAACACACGGTACAGAAGGGAGTAGGGGAACTTGGGCAAAGTAAGGCGACGAACAGAACCTCGAACTTTGGAGCCTGCTTTAGGATAGCGTATGAGAAAGTTTACTGCGTGTTCGACTTCTCCCAGATACTCCAACCCAAGCCCAAGTTTTTGCTCCTCGTAATAGGCTGCCGCGTCAATTAGCTCTTGCTCCGCTAGTGGATGAAATACGACGCTTTTCATTGCAAGGATGCACGAATTCTCTGAAACACTTGTTCAGCAGGAATTCCGGCAGCTTGACCGTCATCCATTACTTGATCGCGCCGTTCAGCTTCCTCAAACCAAACAGAGGCAATCTCTTGATCAATTTCATTGCTTTGACCCAAGCGCTCCAATAGTCGAGCTAATAGTATTGCTTGAGAGTCTCTTGGAAGTAAAAAAACTTCAGCTTCAAGATTTTCAAGTGTCATGGCGATTTAGGACTTTGATGATGAACTGCATTCATTGTACTTTGGACTCAAAACTGGTGTTTTGCACACTCTACGCTCTTCTATCTCAATCCAGTTCGTCGTCTTGCAAAATTTGAAGCTGATGTTGCCGGGTGCGGCGAGAAATTTGGCGATATTTTTTGGGTTCTAGCTTGGGTTCATAGGTGAGGTTGCCCCGGTGATGATTTTTGAGCTTGAGGTTATTTTCTTCGCGACCTTGACGATCGCAGGCTTGGTGATGAGCGATCGCTTCTTGTAGCATTGCCAGATAAATCTCATAGCGTTCCCAGTCTCCCCGCACCACACAACCTGGCTCATCTTGATGCAGGCAATTACTGAACTGGCAAGAAGCGTCTGCTAGCCGATGTCGCGCCTCTGGAAAATAATCGGCTAAATCTTGTGGGTGGCAATCGAGATCGGGCTGATTAAAGCCGGGAGTGTCTGCTAACAATCCGCCTGCTGGCAGATCAAATAGTTCTATGTGGCGGGTCGTGTGCCGTCCCCGTGCCAGTTTTCCCGATACTTCGCCAACCCGCAGTTTTGCTAGCGGGATCAGATGATTAATTAAGCTAGATTTGCCGACTCCAGAGGGACCCGCCACAACCGTAATGCGATCGCGTAGTTGATCAAATAGCCCCGTTAAACCTATTTGCTGATGCAAACTAATAAACCTGGGCTGATATCCCCATTGCTGTATTCGGTGTTTCCATTGGGCTTGCACCTCGGTAGTCACCAAATCGGTCTTGCTAAAGCATAAACAAATGGGCAAATGGCTAGATTCTGCTTTGACCAAAAACCGCGTTAGCTGGTGGGGATCAAGCGTCGGTTCTGCCATGGCAAACACGAGCAGAATCTGATCTGTGTTCGCAATCGGGGGACGATCGAGTTCAGATTTACGGGGCAAGACAGCACTAATTGCCCCTCGCCCTCCCTGCCAATCGGGTTCCACAATCTCTACGCGATCGCCGACCATCACTTGCTGACCCAACTTTTTTAAGCGCGATCGTCGAGTGCATAGAAGCATCTCAGGAGTTAGGTGATCAAGATTAGGTTCCGGGTTCTGGGTTCCGGGAATCAGATTTTCCAGTGAGGTCTTTATGCTTTCCTGGACTGAATTCTGCTGAGAATCTAGCTTGACCTGATAGTAGTTTGCCTGCACCGCTAAAACAGTACCCCAAAGACCCTCAGATGGAAAATCTGGAGGAGTTAATAAATTCTGCAAATCAGAATTCATCATTCAATCAGGGCTGTTTTCAAGAGGACAACGAACTTTTAAGGCAAAGTAGTCTATTCGATTTTCAATCTGCTCAATTAAATAACCTTCCATTGCTAAGCTATCAGGCACTTGCTCAATAGGTTCACCGGGGTCAAGCCAAACTTCTAGAATTTCGCCAGGAGCCAATTGCTCTAGCCGCAGCTTAGTCCGCACAAAGTTGATCGGACAAGGTGTTCCTCGTAAATCCATTTGGGCATTGGGTTGCAGCGTTTGATTGAGGTCAGTCATGACCCAAACACCTTGCCGATAAACCCTTCGATTCCGCCTTTTTCAGTGCGATCGCCCCGAATCTTTGCCAGTTTTTCCAATAGTTCTCGCTCTTCAGGCGCAATCTTAGTAGGAATATCAATGGATACTGTAATCAAATGATCCCCTCGACTCACAGAATTACCCAGCCGAGGAACGCCTTTTCCTTCGAGCTTTAGCACCGTTCCAGGTTGAATTCCGGCTGGAATCACTAATTCCTGTAGCTTATCTTGCCGATCATCTAGGGTATTCACTTCAACCCGCGACCCTAAGATTGCTTGAATGTAACTAATCTTTAGCTCAGAGAGAAGATTAATACCGTCTCGGTGAAACTCTGCATCTTCGGCAACAAATAGGTAAACGTATAAATCACCCGGCGGTCCATTTCGCATTCCCGAATCGCCTTCTCCAGTTACCCGGAGACGAGTGCCATTGTCTACTCCGGCTGGAATGGTAATTTTTAATTTTTTGGTTTCTTGGCGCTGTCCTCGTCCAGCGCAGGTTTCGCATTTTTCTTCTATCATTTGCCCAGTGCCATTACAGGTGGGGCAAACGGAGACTTGAGTAAAGCTGCCAAAGGGAGTCCGGGCGGCTCGACGAACCTGTCCTGCACCGTTGCAGGTTGAGCAGGTTTGAGGACGAGTTCCCGGTTTTGCACCCGATCCATCACAGGTATTACAGGTTTCTAAATGACTAATACGAATTTCTTTTTCACCGCCAAAAATAGCGTCTCGAAAATCTAATTTCAGATCTAGCCGGAGATCATCGCCACGAGTCGGTCCGCGTTTGCGAGTGCTGGTTTGGGTGCCGCTTGCGCCTCCAAATCCACTAAAAAAGCTTTCAAAAATGTCGGCTGCAAATCCGCCAAAGTCACCAAAATCTTGCGCTCCGGCGGCTCCCGCACTCACGCCTTGTTCACCATAGCGATCGTACCGAGAGCGTAGTTCTGGCTCGGATAGTACTTCGTATGCCCGATTAATTTCCTTAAAGCGCTCTTCGGCTCCAGGCTCTTTGTTGACATCAGGATGGTATTTTCGGGCTAACCGGCGATAGGCGCGCTTAAGCTCTTCTTTGTCTGCTTCGCGAGAAATACCAAGGGTTTCATAGTAATCACCAGCCATAGCACGTTGATTTAAGGAGTAGAGGAATTAGACGTTCTAAGTTTAAGTTTGATAAAAACAGGGAGTTGTCTGAGGCAAGATGAGTTTGAGCAGCTTGCTTTTTTTGTAACTCACTTCCCTTTACCTTAGCGAATAAACTTCTAGCTTAAGTAAGAAATTTAGCTCAGGTGATCATTTAGTTTAGGCGATCGCTAAGCGCAGTGAAGATTGGTCTTTCGCAAATAAGCTAGTCAACGGCTTCATAGTCTGCGGTTACTGTGGCATCATCTTCAAAGCTAAGTTCATCATTGCCAGGAGCATGTGAATTTAAGTCGTACTCAACTGTGGCATCTTGGGTTCCAGTATAGGTGAAGTCGTCGGTAGAAGAGGCTGTCCGGGCATAAACGGAGGCACCCACGGCTAATAAGGTTTGCTGAAGCGCATCTAGTCGCTGTTGCACCTCATCGACCGTAATGTTGGGGGTTGCGATCGCTACTTTTAGCTCCTCAACTCGCTGCTCTCCTTGCACTTTTAGCTCATCAGGAATCCATTCGCTGTTATCTCGCAGCGTGGTTTCGTAGCTATAGAACAGGGTATCTGCCTGATTTTTAAGGTCAACTAGCTTCTTCCGTGCCGAATCATCATCTGCATAGACCTCGGCTTCCTGACGCATCCGTTCAATTTCGGTGCCACTCAAGCCACCTGTGTTAGAGATAGAAATACTTTGTTCTCGACCCGTGCCTTTATCACGAGCCGATATTTTAAGAATGCCGTTCGCATCAATATCAAAAGCAACTTCTATCTGAGGCACTCCACGAGGGGCAGGTGGAATTCCAGTCAGTTCAAACTTGCCTAAACTTTTGTTGTCTTTTGCCATCGCTCGCTCCCCTTGAAGCGCATGAATTTCGACAGAAGTTTGTCCATCAGTTGCGGTAGAAAAAACTTGAGTTTTGCTAGTGGGAACCGTTGTATTGCGCTCGATAATTTTTGTGAACACTTCACCCAAAGTTTCAATTCCTAGGGAAAGAGGAGTCACATCCAGTAGCAACAAATCTTTAACTTCACCCCCTAACACTCCAGCCTGAATCGCGGCACCCAAGGCAACGGCTTCGTCGGGGTTGACGGAGCGATCAGGTGCTTTGTCATTAAAGTATTTACGAATTGCGTCTTGAACTGCTGGAATGCGGGTAGAACCACCCACTAAAATAATGCGATCGATGTCACTAATACTTAAATCGGAATCTTTTATCGCTTGTTCGGTCGGCTGGATAGTGCCTTCAACCAACTGACTGGCAAGTTCTTCAAACTTAGCGCGAGTTAACTCCGTTTCTAAATGTTTGGGACCCGTCTCATCAGCGGTAATAAAAGGCAGATTAATGGAAGTCGCTTTAGTACTCGAAAGCTCAATTTTGGCTTTTTCTGCTGCCTCTCTCAGCCGTTGAAGCGCCATCTTATCTACGGAGAGATCGATGCTTTCCTGAGATTTGAAGTCTTCAATCATCCAGCGAACGATCGCATCATCAAAGTCGTCACCTCCCAAATGGTTGTTTCCAGAAGTCGCCTTGACCTCAAACACTCCATCTCCCATTTGCAAAATAGAAACATCAAAGGTGCCGCCGCCTAGGTCAAAGACCAAAACACACTGATCTTGGTCTTGTTTATCCATGCCATAGGCAAGAGCCGCCGCAGTGGGTTCATTGATAATTCGCAAAACCTCCAGTCCCGCAATGGTTCCAGCATCTTTAGTCGCTTGCCGCTGAGCATCGCTAAAGTACGCAGGAACCGTAATGACAGCTTGCGTCACCGCTTCACCCAAGTAATTTTCTGCATCCTGCTTCAGCTTCTGCAAAATCATTGCAGAAATCTCTTGAGGAGTATAAGATCTACCGCGAATTTGGACATCCACTGTGTCATCTTTACCACGCACACAGTTGTAAGGAACCCGCGATCGCTCTTGTTCAGTTTCCTCCCACCGCCGCCCAATAAAGCGCTTAATGCTAAAAACCGTGTTTTCAGCATTTGTTACGGCTTGACGCTTAGCGAGTTGCCCCACCAATCGCTCACCAGCCTTACCAAATCCCACCATACTTGGAGTGGTTCGTCCACCCTCGGAGTTAGAAATTACAACAGGCTGACCGCCTTCTAAGACAGCAACACAGCTATTTGTCGTACCTAGGTCGATCCCAATGACTTTTCCCATGGTTGGCGGCAGTAAAGGTACATGCGGTGAATGTGAAAACTGGCTAGCTAGCAACGTGGACTGAATATTGTCTAACGTTAACTGCTTAGCGTTCTAGCGCCAAACTCAATCTTGGATCCTGACCCAATCAGAGCCAGCACTCAAGATCTACTAGTCTGAGTTATTCTGGTCGTTTTCCTCCGAGGGTATCACGGCTTCCAAAGGAGCGGCAACTTTCACGAGCGCATGACGCAAAACGCGATCGCCAATTAAGTAGCCCCGCTGGAGTTCTTCCATCACAATTCCTTCTGGATATTCATCCGTGGCTTGCCGCATCACCGCTTCGTGTAACGTCGGATCAAATTCCACACCCTGCGCCCGCATTGGCGCAACGCCGATACGCTTCAAACAATCGACTAATTGCTTATAAACACTCTGATAGCTTTTGTGAATGGTTGTTTCTGGCTCAGTTTGAGGTTTGATTTGCGATCGCGCCCGTTCAAAATTGTCTACAACTGGCAACATTTCAATAATCGTCGAGCATTTTATCTGCTGCTCCAACTCTTCCTTCTCCCGTTGAGTTCGCTTCCGGTAGTTATCAAAATCTGCGGCAATTCTCATATACTGCCCAGTACGGTCTTCCAGTTGAGTCTTTAGTGCCTGAACCTCACCTTGGAGCGCCGTAAGCTGCGCTAGAGACTCCGCATCTTCAATCGTCCCATTAACCTCCACTCCTGCCTCAGCACCCTCACCATCTGGTTGATCCACAGAATTAGTTGATACTCCTTCTAAACCTGCGTCTTCAGGCACCCCATCAGGCGATACACCTAGCCCCTCAGCCGAACTAGCTACAGGCTTTTCCATTTCCTCTATCTGATTTTCTTCTTCCATCATTGTGGGCTTTCCAATTGCGATGAAGACGTTTTATATATTGCGATTATCCTTGATTCTAAACCTAGCCCATACGGAAATCTAGCAGACCTAAAAAAGACCCCAGACAAGTCCACCCTAATTCGTACTGTTTGAACTCATCTAAGATAATCGAATTCTTTGTAAAAAGACTGTTTCAGCTCAATTTAGATAGCAAAATTTTCGATTTTCACTTAACCAATGGCTTGCTTCCAGCCGAAATTAGCCGAAAACTTAGGTATTTTTGAGTCGAAAACTTTGTTTTTACGCAAAATCATCACAAAACTAGACGAAAACCTGACGAAGACAGCAGCAAAAGTTATCATCTGATAATCAAGATTTGTCAAAAGACCCGATCCTGCGCCTAGCAAGTTGTAGAGGCGGCTGAATCATAGGTCATGTTTATTCATCTGTGTTCTTTGATCGTTCGTATTCGATAGTTTTGGGAATACCTTATAAAGAGTTCATCTTCCATAGGCTATGACTCACTCCTCTTCTCCACGTCGGGCGCTTGTTGTACAGAATAACTTTTCACCATTTGGAAATAAGCTGGTTCAGTCTGGGTATGTCAATGATGACCAGATGAAAAAAGCCTTGGTAGACAGCCGAAAATCTGGCAGGTCTTTGCTAGACGTTTTGGAATCGTTAACTGGGCAGCAGCTTCCCCCTGATTTGATTCGGCAATATAAAAAGCAGCAGCTTTTCGAGCTAAAGATTCTCTATGGAGTTGAGTCGCTTGACCCAGAAATTAATCAAATTCCAACCGGGCAAATCGGGGATCTGATCGGCACCTTAATTCCCGTTGACATGTGCCGCGCCCGCAAATTGATTCCTTTGTCTAAGGGAGAAGAGGCAGAAAAGCCCTATATCCTGGTGGCGATGGTGAATCCAGATGATTTGACCGCCCAAGATGATTTGAACCGGGTGCTACGTCCTAAAGGTTTAGCGCTTCAGCGTTTGGTGATTACCAATGAAGATTACCAACGGCTGATTTCCAGCTATTTAGATGAGCAGGTTGAAAAGCAGAAAAAAATTGAAGAGAATCAAAAAGTTGACGTTGAAGCAGATCTAGAAGACTTGGGCTACATGGATCTGCAAGATGCTCAGGATGAAGCAGAAGCGGATCTAAATGTTGCTGATGCAGAAGCGGCTCCAGTGATTGCTCTGGCAAACAAGATTATGATTAAGGCACTCCAGGAAGGCGTATCAGATATTCATATTGAGCCGCAGGAAGAGTTTTTGAGAGTGCGCTTTAGGCGAGATGGGGTACTGCGTGAAGCCTTTGATAAGCCGTTTCCTAAGAAAATTATTCCGGCAGTAACGGCTCGCTTTAAGATTATGGCTGACTTGGATATCGCTGAGCGGAGGTTGCCTCAAGATGGTCGGATTCGTCGGCGCTATGACAATCGCAACATTGATTTTCGGGTGAGTACGCTGCCTAGTAAGCACGGTGAAAAAGTGGTGCTACGGATCTTGGATAATTCCGATACGCAATTGGGTCTAGCTAAGCTGATTAGCGATCCAGAGACGCTGAAAATTGTTCAAGGTATGGTGGCAAAACCATTTGGATTGATTTTAGTCACGGGACCAACTGGCTCTGGTAAAACAACGACTCTTTACTCGGCATTGTCTGAACGGAATGATCCGGGTGTCAACATCAGCACAGCGGAAGACCCGATTGAATATACTTTGGCGCAGGGTGGTTTCATGTTAGCCAGCGAAAAACTTGATGGATTTGGTTGGCAAGATCGCGAATGCAATCAGGAATAGT
>NZ_JBFPDP010000053.1:0-29790 GCF_040830845.1 Sivoneniella epilithica UHCC 1019 | reverse complement strand
ATCCGGGCTGGATTGACAATGCTCACCTGATGTCCTGCCTGGTAGAGAACTTCAGCAACAGCCTCCCCATAGGTGCTTGCTTCCCGCAGGGTATGCCACGCCCTTACATAAGTAGGTTGTATGAAATTTTCGAGGCAAGTTTGATGCCAACGGACACAATGCAATAAGAATCATGTCAGAAAACCCTGAATATTCACTGCGATCGTAACTCTTGAAAACCAATCAGATTAGGGCTTATAGATACTTTGCTTATTGATCTTAAATAATCTAAAGAAACTCAAATGATTTGCTGATATCCTCTCGGTTTTTGAGACAATCAGTGATCAACACCGCCAAACTAAGTGCAGAGTAAGAATATCGGCATTGCTGGATCTGGGGATGAAATTTGTAGGGGCAATCCCTTGTGCTTGCCCTCCATCTACTCAGGGTAGGCACAAGACCTACCCCTACAGTCAAAAATCATCCTTGCATTCAGCAACGCCAGAATATCAACTCAAAACTTACAGTCTGATCTCCAACCCTATTCCCCAAAAGAGGCACTCTATGAAACTGGCTTATTGGATGTACGCAGGTCCAGCGCACATTGGCACTCTTCGCGTTGCCACTTCCTTTAAAAACGTCCATGCCATCATGCATGCCCCCATTGGTGACGATTATTTCAACGTCATGCGATCGATGTTGTCGCGAGAAAAAGATTTTACTCCAGTGACGACTAGCGTGGTCGATCGCCATGTGTTGGCGCGTGGCTCCCAAGAAAAAGTCGTAGACAACATCGTCCGTAAAGATGCTGAAGAACATCCCGACTTGATTGTGTTGACTCCCACCTGCACCTCCAGCATTTTGCAAGAAGACCTGGAAAATTTTGTTCAGCGTGCCCAAATCGAATCGAAAGGCGACGTGTTGCTAGCAGATGTGAACCACTACCGCGTCAACGAACTGCAAGCCGCCGATCGCACCCTACATCAAATCATCCAGTTCTACATTGAAAAAGCCCGTAAAAAAGGTGACATTGCCACTACTAAAACTGAGAAGCCTTCCGTTAACATCATCGGTATTTCTACCCTAGGCTTCCACAATAACCACGACTGCACCGAGCTAAAACGGCTGATGGCAGACTTGGGGATTGAGGTGAATGAAATCATTCCTGAAGGCGCTTCCGTTCATAATCTGAAAAACCTGCCGAAAGCCTGGTTTAACCTGGTGCCCTATCGGGAACTTGGCATGATGGCAGCGGAATATCTAGAGCAAGAATTTGGGATGCCCTACATCGACATTACGCCGATGGGTGTCGTGGAAACGGCGCGCTGCATTCGCAAAATTCAGCAGGTGATCAATGCTCAGGGCGGGGCGGTTGATTATGATGCCTACATCGAAAACCAGACTATCAACATTTCCCAAGCTGCCTGGTTCTCGCGATCGATTGACTGCCAAAACCTGACGGGCAAAAAAGCAGTAGTTTACGGCGATAGCACCCACGCCGCCGCCATTACCAAAATTCTTTCTCGCGAAATGGGGATTCACGTGGTTTGGGCTGGCACTTTTTGCAAATATGACGAAGAGTGGTTCCGAGAGCAGGTCAGTGGATACTGCGATGAAGTCATTATCACTGATGATCATGGCGTAGTTGGCGATGCGGTTGCCCGTGTGGAACCCTCTGCCATCTTTGGCACCCAAATGGAACGCCATGTAGGTAAGCGATTAGACATTCCCTGCGGCGTGATTTCATCCCCAATTCATGTGCAAAACTTCCCGATTGGCTATAAGCCATTTCTCGGCTACGAAGGCACCAATCAGCTTGTGGATCTAATCTACAACTCGTTCACTTTGGGCATGGAAGATCACTTGCTGGAGATCTTTGGCGGTCACGATACCAAAGAAGTGATCACACGCGGAATGTCTGCCGACTCCGACATGAACTGGAGCAAAGACGGCACAGCAGAACTCAACAAAATCCCCGGTTTCGTGCGCGGCAAGGTGAAACGCAATACTGAGAAATTTGCTCGCGATCGCGGCATTGAAGTGATCACCGCTGAAGTCCTCTACGCTGCCAAAGAAGCCGTTGGCGCATAATAGGGATAGTCGTTTTGTGGAGAGATTTTGATGACTCGCTCAGTTTTGTTTCATGAACTTGTTGAGTATGTTGACGAACTCTCCATAGACGATCAAGAGATGCTGTTTGACCTGATTCGCAAACGCCGCATTGAAAAGCGAC
This sequence comes from Sivoneniella epilithica UHCC 1019, assembly GCF_040830845.1. Lineage (NCBI taxonomy): Bacteria > Bacillati > Cyanobacteriota > Cyanophyceae > Leptolyngbyales > Leptolyngbyaceae > Sivoneniella > Sivoneniella epilithica. Next base: position 27,578 of record NZ_JBFPDP010000053.1, on the reverse strand, counting down.
GAGCAGAAATCGCTGAAAATGCGGCACAAACTCTGGCGGCTGTCCGTGCTGGAACTGCAAAAAGTGGATCAGTTGAAGACTTAAAAGCTGACTTGCTGCGAGAAGATTAGGGGCGATCGTACAAGAGTAAGAATTTTTTATCAACCTACGCTAAGTCAGTAAAAGAACGGGCACTCTAGAAATAGATTCAAAAACTTAGCCCCTATGACCATTCCAGACTTTCAAAGCATCATGCTACCTCTGATGCAATTTGCCAGCGACGAGAAAGAGCATTCATCGAAAGAATCTATTGAGTATTTAGCAAACTACTTCAACTTGACCGATGAAGAGAAAAAAGAGCCACTTCCAAGCGGAAAGCAGCCTATTTTTAGCAATCGAATTGGTTGGGCTAAATCTCATCTCAATCGGGCAGGACTACTAGAATCGCCAAGACGATCAATTTTTAAGATTACAGATAGAGGTAGTGAAATTCTTGCTCAAAACCCTGTAATCCTTAATATGAAAGTCCTCAAACAATTTCCCGAATATTTGGAATTCATTGGCAGTACAAACAATCAGGAAAAAGCTACTACTCCTACAGAAGATGATCCAATTAGTCAGGATACTCCAGAAGAAATTGTGGAATATGGCTATCAAAAAATCCGACAAGCCTTAGCCCAAGATATCCTTGCAAAAGTTAAAAGTTTTTCGCCTACTTTCTTTGAGCAGTTGGTGGTGGAGCTACTGGTCAAAATGGGATATGGCGGTTCGATTAAAGAGGCGGGTCGGGCGATCGGCAAAACAAATGATGAAGGCATTGACGGCATTATCAAGGAAGATCGGTTAGGTCTAGACGCGATCTACATTCAAGCAAAGCGATGGAACGATACAGTAGGTCGTCCTGAAATTCAGAAGTTTGTGGGTGCGCTGGCAGGACAAGGAGCCAAGAAAGGTATTTTTATTACCACATCCAAGTTTTCTGATCAGGCAAAAGATTATGCTCCTCGAAATGATACAAAGATAGTTCTGATTGATGGTGAAGAACTTGCCCAATATATGATTGATTTCAATTTGGGCGTTTCAATTGTATCTGAGTATCAAATCAAAAAAATCGATTCTGATTATTTTGGAGATGAGTAGAACTAAATTTTTAGAAAGAAACTTACAAGTTTTTAGCAACTTCTAGAGTAGTGCCTACTGTGTTGCTAAATTGAGTTTTTGGAACCGAAACAGAAGAAACAATCGCGATCAGAAATAGGAACCCAAAAAGGGCGATCGCGGTTTGGAAGAAGAGTGGAAATTCAGAACTCCGTTGCATGGGAACCTCCTAAGTAAGCCGGAACTTGTGAATGTAGGGTAGTGTTCGCTTCAAGTTCCTATACTGATCATCATCTTGGATCACTCCAATTCCTGAAGTGATCTCAAACTTTTGCCATTGTGATATTGATCGCTTAAAACTGGTGCGTCTGCTCAAGAACAGGTAGTGGGGCGATCGCGATTAGAAACACTGAATCACAAAAAACTCCAAAGACCACTGCGATAAATTTAAAGGGGTAACTTAGCAATGCGATCTACCCACTCCTCTGCACTGGATGCTGCCCAAATCAGCAGTAGTTCCTCAATAATGATTTCAGTCGGCGACTTTCTAGAAACGATGATAATTCCTGAGCTTTGGTTGCTAATGATGAACTCAGCAAACTCTAAAGGCATTGTTCTGCGATCATGGCTGACGAGAATACGTTCCTGTTTTGCCGCGATCGCCAATACTTCTGGATCTTTAACCCCTTCTAACCCAGCAGCAAAAGCGGTTTGAAAATCAATTGTAGGTTGTCGGCGTAAAACCCCTGTGACGATTGCCTGATCTAGGTCAGCATCAGCCTGATATCGAACAGTCATGATTCTACTGGCTGTTTTGCGACCTTAGCCTTAGCTGCTTTAGTTTTAGCTGCGGCTTTAACTGCTTGAGCCTTAGTTCCCCTAGCCTTAGTTGCCTTAGCTGTCATCAGTTTGTGATACAAAGCTGGATCAGTAGTTTGCAATTGGGGCATCGAATCGAATGCTGCTTCCTCGGTCGCCAGGTAAGCATTAATCTCAGCAAGATTAGCAAGATAAAAGGCGATCACTCCATAGACCTGTTCCAGGGTTAGTAATGGAAAAGACTGGACAATACTTTCGGGCGACAATCCTTTTTGGAAAGCGTAGGCTATTGAATCGAGGGAAATGCGAGTTCCCTCAACCCAATAGGCATCGTTCCGATACTCTATGTAAGATTTGGCTGCTACAACTGGCATGGATTTATTACCACTCTATCTGCCTTAATCGTAAACGGATTTTGACAGAGGCGATCGCTGCTTTCATGCCCACATCTCGAACGTGAAGCGAATTTGGAAAAAGATCACTCAAACAGTTCGGCAATTTAGTCGACAAGTTTTCATCGAAAAGTAATTTCATGCGGATGCTGAAGCAGTTATAAACCGACGCTCACGATCAGCAGCATAAGCAATGCAGGCTTTTAAATCTTCTCGCGTCAGATCGGGGAAATCGTCGAGAATTTCTGCTTCGGTCATTTCGGAAGCTAGGTACTCAAGCACTTCATAAACCGTAATTCGCAAGCCCCGTACACAAGGCTTACCACCGCGTTTATTGGGTTCGATTGTGATGTAGTTCCGGTAGTTCATCGTTGAAATGATTGTCATTGTGTTTTCGACCTTGGCAAACTCTCAGAGTATGGCTGCGGATCTGGCTCCGCATCAGCACTAACAGATAGCCTAGGCTGCATAACAGATCAATATACTGAAAATTTTCGCATAACACCCTCAGTAACGTTTCACGATCGCCCCTTCAATTCCTGCCGTAGTTGTGTCAAGTCTTTGTAATAGGATTAAAGGCGTTGGTGCAAGTCGGTAGGTTGAGTTGAGCGTATGTCTAAAACGAGCAGTGTGATTGTGGTGGGCGCTGGAATTGCGGGGCTGGCGGCGGCTAGCAGGCTCCAGTCCTTTGGATATAGCGTGATTGTGTTGGAAGGGCGCGATCGCATTGGCGGCAGAATCCACACTGATCGCGGCTGGGGTGTTCCGGTGGAACTGGGCGCAACTTGGGTGCATGGCATGGATGGCAATCCAGTGATAGATTTGGCGCAGCAGTGGGATCTAGAAACGGTGATTACGGACTACGAAAATCTTTGGCTGCATGACACGAAGGGCGTTGTCTTAGAAGATGACGATCAAGTGGAGCTAGAAGAGCAATTTTGGGAAGCGCTGGATGAGGTGGAAGAACTCGTTGAGCAAATGGACGAGCAGAATGAAGCGGATATTTCTTTGCAAACTGCGTTGGATATTGTGTTGAGTAAGTGGGAGCTATCCGCTCAGGATCGGCGCGAGTTGGATTATGCGATCGCCTCGTTGATCGAACATGAATATGCCGCCGACAGCGCCAATTTATCTGCTTACTATTGGGATGAAGGTGAAGAATTTGACGGGGAAGATTGCCTATTTCCCAAGGGCTACGATCAGCTTGTAAGCACAGTGGCAGAGGATTTGGATATTCGCTTAGAGCATTCTGTGCAAACGGTGGAGTATGAGCAAACGGGTGTGCGGGTGCTATGTCAAGATGCCACCTTTGAAGCGGATTATGCGATCGTGACGGTGCCGTTGGGAGTATTGCAAGCAGGTTCTATCACGTTTTCTCCAGCTTTGCCGGATGATAAGCAAAAAGCCATTCACCGCTTGGGTATGGGAGCTTTGAATAAAGTTGTTTTGCGCTTTCCTAAAGTGTTTTGGGAGAAGTCGGCAGAAGTAATTGGCTATATTCCAAAGAAAAAAGGTGAGTGGGTTGAGTTCTTTAATCTCTATCACACCACTGGAAAGCCGATTTTGGTTGGATTTAATGCAGGTAGCTATGCTCGAACCTTAGAAGATTGGACGGATGAGAAGATTGTGGCAGCCGCAATGCAAACTCTGCGAACTATCTACGGTGCAAAAGTCCCTGACCCAACCCATTACGCTGTTACTCGTTGGGGGGCTGATCCGTTTGCTGGCGGTGCCTACTCGTTCCTGGCAACCCACGCCACCGATGAAGATTATGATACGTTGGCGGAACCCGTGGGCGATCGCCTCTTTTTTGCCGGAGAAGCCACGTCCCGACAATATGCCGCAACGGTTCATGGGGCGCTGCTTTCAGGCTGGCGAGAAGCCGATCGCGTCCACAAACTCGACTAGAATAAAATCTTTCGCAACGAAGATCAGAAGCTATAGGCGCTGGAGGAGATATGGCGGGTCAAATTTTGGGCGATCGCTACCAGGTTGAGCGGCAGATCGGCAAACAAACCGGGCGCTGGACGCTGCTTGCCCGCGATCTCCAGACCCAAGAATTGGTTGTCTTGAAACTGCTGTTTATTGATGAGCAACTGCAATGGGATGATCTAAAGCTATTTGAGCGCGAAGTTGAAATCCTCAAATCCCTCTCTCATCCCTCTATCCCATCCTATTTGGGCTACTTTGAACATGAGCTACCTAACGCCAAAGCACTGGCGCTCATTCAAACTTATGTGGAAGGCAAATCGTTAGAGCAATGTTTACAGCAAGGGCGATTGTTTACTGAAGTCGAAACCAAACAAATTGCCAAAGCCCTATTGGGAATTTTGACCTATCTGCACGGACGACAACCGCCCATCATTCATCGGGATCTAAAACCCAGCAATGTCTTACTTGCGAATCGTCAGCTTTATCTAATCGACTTTGGCTCGGTTAAGCGGGTTTCCGGGAATGACACCACTGCCTTCACAGTCGTGGGCACCTATGGCTATATGGCACCCGAACAGTTCAGCGGACGAGCCGTTGCCGCATCCGATTTATTTAGCTTAGGCGCAACTCTGTTAGCCTTGGTTACCGGCACCCAACCCTCTAGCCTGCCGCGTGTGGGCACTAAAATTGACTATGCCAAACTGCCCAATGTTAGCCCAGAGTTTGCCGATTGGTTAGGCTGGCTCTATGAACCCAATTTGGATCGGCGAGCAAAGTCAACCCAGGAAGCCCTTCATGCGCTGGATCACGGACGGCAGGCTGAGACGGCACCCGCAAAAATGATCCCCGCCCGAAAACCTGCGGATACTAAGATTACCTTGACGAAGGAACCGACCTTCTTAGAAATCACTCTGCCAGCGCGGATGGGGCAAGTTCAGCTTCAAATTGATCAGCAGCAAATTTCTCTGACGCAGAAACGATTGGGGATTCAAACCGGGCGATCGCAAACCTCACCCCGCAACGACATCACTAAATTAGAATGTTTGCAATCGGCAGATGCAGATGGAGAGGCGACTTTCATCATTTGGGCAGGCACTCAAAAATATGAACTCAAGAGTACGCCTGCTTTCACTCAACCTGAACTGGACTGGCTAACCTATGAACTTTCCACCTGGCTGAAACTGCCGATCAGCCGCTGAGAAAACCTGTTTATTCTTTTTACTTCAATCTACGACTAAGCCATCTTTGACATGGATGATTCGCTGGGTTTGAGCCGCAATATCGGGTTCGTGGGTGACGATAATGATCGTGATCCCCTGACAGTTCAGGTCTGCCAATAGGTGCATTACTTCTTGGGAGGTTTCGGTATCCAAGGCTCCTGTGGGTTCATCTGCCAACACCAACGCCGGACGGTTGACCAACGCCCGTGCGATCGCGACTCGCTGTTGTTGTCCGCCTGATAGCTGACTAGGGCGGTTTTTCATCCGTTCTGCCAAACCCACCCGGCTTAGGGCTTCTTCTGCCCGTTCTCGGCGCTGCGACTTAGAAACATTGGCATACACCATCGGCAGCATCACATTATCCAGTGCAGTGGCACGAGCTAACAGGTTGAACTGCTGAAACACAAACCCAATCCGGCGATTGCGAATATAAGCCAGTTCATCATTATTAAGTGTGGTTAGGTTTCTGCCTTCTAGCACGTAATGTCCCTGAGTGGGGCGATCGAGACAGCCCAAAATATTCATTAGCGTGGATTTGCCCGACCCAGAAACCCCCATAATCGAGACATATTCCCCTTCTGCGATCGTCAGATCAATCCCTTTCAATACAGGCACATCCACCTCGCCCAATCGGTAGTTTTTTGTGATGTCCTCCATCCAGATCATTGTTGCCATTCAAAGCCTCCCCGTAAATCTGGGCATAAAGTGGATAACTGCGGCACAGCGCCGAAAATGGTACGATTGAACCCCTAGTTTTGCGATCGCCAATTTGATTGTTAATGTCCATGCCACGCTCAGATCAAGATTCCCCCTGGAAGGGCATTTTGCGCCAATATTTCCAGGATGCACTCACATTCTTCTTTCCGCTGACAGCAACCCGGATTGAGTGGAACCGTCCCCATGAGTTTCTGGATAAGGAATTCCAGCAAATTGCCCTGGATGCAGAACTTGGCAAGCGATATGCCGATCAACTGGTTAAAGTATGGCTTAAGCAAGGGCAAGAATTATGGCTATTGATCCACATTGAGGTGCAAGCTAAACCAGAAGCAAACTTTGCTGAGCGGATGCTGGGGTATCATCTGCGGATTTTTGATCGATTTCACCGCCATGCGACCAGTTTAGCAATTCTTTGCGATGGCAATGCCAAGTGGCGACCAAATCATTATCACTTTAGCAATCCCGACACAGAACTGACATTTCGGTTTGGGATGGTGAAGTTGTTAGATTACCGCGATCAGTGGCACGAGTTGGAACAAAACCGTAATCCATTTGCAGTGGTCGTCATGGCGCACTTGAAAGCGCAGGAAACACGACGAGATGCCAATCGCCGGAAAGAGTCAAAGCTAGGCTTAATCCGACGCTTGTATGAACAGGGCTATGATCGACGGGAGATTGTCAACCTATTTCGATTTGTGGATTGGGTTATGATCCTACCAAAGGGATTAGAGCAGGAGTTTTGGCAGGAGTTGAAGGTTTACGAGGAGGAACGACGAATGCCTTACATCACGAGTGTCGAGCAAATAGGGTTTGAACGGGGAATTGAACAAGGAATTGAGCGAGGTGTTCAAAGAGAAGCGCGATCGCTGATCCTCCGACTCCTAAACCGCCGACTGGAAGAATTACCCGATCGCTTTCAGCCGCAAATCGACGCACTCTCCACTGCTCAGTTAGAGGCATTGGGCGAAGCATTACTAGACTTTAGAGAAATCACTGATTTAGACAGTTGGTTACAAGAAAATCGATAGATGCGATCGCCCTTTCTATAAAAGTGATTTCTCTATGAAGGAAAGCGATCGCACCATCCCATCGCATTTTGGTAGTGCCAGTATGTAAAGGATAGAGGGGGAGGGAACTTGCTAATAAGGAGAATCCCAATAGTGTGCAACTAGGCTTAGATGAACGCAGAACTGAGTAATCCTAGGGGAACCCTCACTTGAAATTTGACCTGCCCGGTAACGAAGATAGGATGTCCAAATGATCTTAGGCATGAATTCAGTTGACCGTTGCTGCTACTCATCATTATTCATGTGATCGCACTTCCAACCACATCCACGATGCACTTCTTCAACCTCGATACGTCGCGTCGCAAATCGCATTTGGCAGTCATAGCGCGATCGCACCCCAACTCAAACAATCAAAGGAAATTCTACCAAATCACCTTGACCGAATACTGATGGATCAAGTGATCCACTGTCAAAAGAGGTAGGTTCTCGATCTGGCTTTGAGCAATGAGGAGACGATCAAAGGGATCTCGGTGATGATCAGGGAGTGAAGCAATTTGTAGAACGTGTTGCATTTCCACAGTCAGGGTTACAAATCGATTTGAGGTAAGACGGGATGGAATGTATGTTTCGGGGGGTTCTGGTAGAGAAAGTTTGCCTGTACGTTCTTTGATGATAATTTCCCAAGCACTGACGACACTGAGATAAATAGTGTTGGTTGGCTCGACAATAATTGCTCTTGCAGTGTTGGAAAGCTGCGAATCATCAATTACCCACCACAGAAAAGCATGGGTATCCAGAAGAACATTCATGGGTTGGGAAGGTTGGAGTTGAAAAAGTCATTCAAGATATGGTCTGGAAGAGGGGCGTTGAAGTCGGGTGCGATCGCGACTTTGCCTTTGTCTTGACCAGGGATGCGAGGTTGAGTGTGAGGTTGAATGGGAACGAGTCGCGCGATCGCAACTCCGTTTTGAGCGAGGAGGATTTCTTCCCCTGCCTGGACACGATGGAGGAGTTCGGTAAATTGATCGGTAGTTTCAGGGATGTTGATCGTGGTAATCATGTGACCAACCTTTTGAACGACTTCAACTAATTATAGTTTTGAATGCGATCGCTCCTTAATCTCTCAATCGCGATCGCCCATCTTCCGTTTCAACCGCATTGATCTTCAACTCATTTGAAGCAATGACAGGGTTCATGGGAGAGTAGGGTGGGTATTGCTAGCACCAAGTTTTGTCATCACAAAAGAACTTCTATCACAATGCTTGCCCCACCAGACTCATGATTGCCCTTCTTTTTTCCAACTGCGATCGCCCGAATCGTAGCTGCTTTTAGGAAATAAATGGCTGAGGTTGATATCCCCCCGCCCAAGTTACAAGCTGTCGAATTTCTGCATCCGATGTCCACCATCCAAAATCGCTGACCCCGGAATCACGAGTGATACCGAGGAGATTCAGACGTGCCTCAACAGCAGATCCAGGGCTGTGGAATTCGTCATGGGCTGGAATGTGCTCTTCAACACCAAACTCATCGTACCCTACTCGCTCTCGTTCACGGGTTATTAAATTTTGTTGAATCCATCTAGCCCAAAAACCACATTCTAATCTTCTTGCCATTGTTTCAATATCTGGTAAATTCGATCCTCCTCTTAAACGCAAGGATTCCTGAGTCCAAGCTTCAATTCTGTTTCTAAACCTATCTAGACTCGCTCTATCACTATAAGAAGTCATTGGAGCATTCAGCAAAACCTCAAGCCATCTTTCAAACTGTTGATGAACACGCTGGCGCTCTTGGATGATTTTGTTTGTCGTTTGATTTTGAAAAACAAGTGGATTTTGGCTAATGAGTTGCGGTTGTGGCTGTGTTGCTGCCTGGTATACATCAATCCCTTCACTTACAAACACCACAAGTGTATCCTGAGCGTTCTCAAATGCTGTCTCTGACATACGACTAATCTGTTGAAGAGTTCTGCCTCCAATTCCTCCAATTGTTACTCCAGCTAACCAACCCAACCCTCCCGCGCAACAGGCAGTGAGAACACCAAATAAAATTGCTTCTTGGAGCGCCTCGCTTCTAGCTCTCTCAGCAACAGCTTGTTGATGGCGATCAGCTGCTATCGCATAAGCAGAGCCAACATTTTGAGCAGCTTGTAACCAGTCATCCAAGCGCCCTAAAATTCGGTTCTGGTACATATCTAGTAGAATGTGCAAATCTTGCCTCAGTCTTAGCTGATCGGTGGTAGTTCTGGCTTGTCTGGGCTGTCTGGATAGGTGTTGCAGTTGAAGACGTGGGCTAACTTGTTGAACATCTAGAGGAAGATTTTCCGTTTGTTGAGAATCGGAATAATTTTTACTTTGTGAGCTAACAAACGGGCGGGCGGGAGACTTCTGAGCTTGAGAGTTTTGCTGCACAACGTGGGTTAGTTCATGGGCAGTCAAGGGATCATTGCCGGGTGACTTGCCGGAGCCGAAGTAGATGTCGTGTTGATGGGTGAAGGCTTGGGCACCGAGTTCTTGGTTCATTTGTACCGCTTCGCTGCCTGTATGCACTCGCACTTGGCTGAAGTCGGCACCAAAACGGGGTTCCATGAACGATCGCACGTCATCCGACAGCGGACTTCCACTACTTTTGTTACTATTCAGCCGATCCTCTAAGTCAGGTTGAGCTTGGGTAGTGCGATCGGCGGCGCGTTGAATCGGTTCTTCCTGCTCACAGGTTTCACATTTTGTCTGAATGGGTTCGTCGTCTTCCAGCAGTTCTTGACGCTGCACCAATGGTGTGATGGTTTCTGCCAGGGGCTTTGTCTGGATCTCTGATTCTTCCTCCTCTTCAGCTTGACGTTGCACTGTCGGAGGTGGGGCAGAACTCATGCTCATCACCTGTTCCGCAACTCGGTCAGCCTCCTGCTCATAGACATCATTGGGTTGCCCGATCGCTAGTTTTGGCTGAATGCCCCACCAGGGAGGCGGGGGCGGCGGCGTACCGGGAGCGTTGATCCGAAAGGGTTGTTTGCCAAAGATTGACGACGAAGTTGCCTCCGGCTCAGGGCTAGCTTCGGGGCTGATCGGTTTACGGGCAATCGCAGGTTCGCCCATATCCACCTCATGGCGGCGGCGCGGAAAAGGATTGGTAGACCCACCGCGCGGTTCTCCCATCCACACATCATGGGGACGAGGTGGAAAGGGATTGGTGGACAATGAATCCAGTTCTTGCCCTGAGTGGGTATCCTCAAAGGGACGAGGGGCAGGCAGAGTGTTTTGGGGAGCGCTGGCAGCAGGTTGAAAGCTAGGAGTTTCGTGGGTCTGCATAGGCTAAGTACACAGCGAAATCTGCTGAGTCTAAATCTAACCTGATTGTGCCGGAAAAGCTGATGATTGCACCCCTAACTTTAGTCAGTAATCAATTTTTGACGATTTGGACGATCGCAGTTTGTTTAAATTGGGGCAGTCCGGCATCTTGCATCAACGCCTCCCAATCTTCGGTAGCCGCGCGATCGCTTGGCTTTTGATAGCGCTGGAGGGCAACCAGAGTCACCACGTCATACCAAATGCCTTGCTCAGCTAGGGTCGAAATGCGATCGTCCTTTGCCGCTGTGGGTGAGTTGACTCGCTCAACCCAACTGCTGATGCTGCTAAGTTTTGACCGTTGGCTGGGATCACAAGCCACTGCCATTTGCCAAAAATACTTCTGACCCACTTGCAACGCAGGTGCAGAAGCAGGCAGCGAAATTCCCACAATTCCTGGTTTACCAGCCACTTTAAATTCGACGTTATACAACTCCTTGCCGCCCGCTTCATCTTGCAGCGTAAACTGGGCGGTGCCTGCCGGAAGAGAGGGTAGATACACAAAAAAAGTGGGATGCGTTGCGGTTGTTTTGTCTACGGCTGCTTTTTGCGCGGATAGGCTCTCTTGGGCTTGGGGTGGGGGCACAACTGCCGTGAGCATTTGTTGATTGCCACACTCACTGCCTCGACTAAAGCCTCCAACCCGATATAGCGAAGGACGCACCCCTGTCCGAAAGCTCAACCGTCGCCGTCCTGCTGCCATCAGGTTGTTTCCGATTGGCAAGGTGCTGGTGGGCTGAATCAGCGTGGCAAAATCGACTGTGGCGATCGCGCTAAATAGAGCCGCGATGGAGAGAACCTTGATGACGTGAGATAACCGCATAGAAAAAACCCTCGAAATGATAGAGCAGGATGGAGTCTATTGATTTATACGTTGGAAAAACCAGATTTATGCAGGATGATGGATAGTTTATTGCACTCCCAAAATCGGTGAGTTTGCCAGGTTGTCCATCTGCAATTCCTGAAGGAAGCTACGCCAATCCTCCTTTAATTCTTGATTATTCGGCTGTTTTTGCTGTAAGTCGATGAGCGCCGTCACAGCATCTTGCCAAATCCCTAATTCTGTATATAGGGCGGGCTTGTCACTGGCAGAGGCGCGTGATAGTTTCTGGACTAAGGGTTTTGGATCAAACCCCGGCATGAGCTTAACCTGACTTAACTGAATGCGCTGCACTCCACTGCCAATAATCGGATCGTCCTCAGATTCTTTTGATCCACATTGGACTTTCATTTGCCAAAAATAAGTCTCGCCAACCTTGAGTCCTGGGGAGGTTTCGGGCAAGCGGACTCCTAAAATACCAGTCTGAGCCGTGAGTGGAAATCGTTTGTTTAACAGTTCTTCGCTGCCACTGACGGTTTGTAGCGTGAACTGGGCTTGAGCATTTTTGGGCAGGGATGCCAGGTGTACCCACAGGGTTGGATGGCTGGATAGGGTAGTATCGATCGCTGCATGGTTTTTGTCATGGGTTTCTTGCGATCGCGGCGGTGGTGTGAAGGCAGTAATCTTTGCCTGATTTGCACAACTGGCACTGCGGCTGATTCCTCCAACTCGGTAAAGGGACGGACGCACCCCCACACGCCAAATCAGCGGACGGCGAGTGCGCCGCGCCACTTGAGTCGCCTCCAAGGGAGAAACTAGCGGCGGCAGAGTGAGGGTCGGAATCGGAACAAGAGCCAGTCCGAGGGCTAGTGGATACATAAGTTTCATAGGGGATATTGGGTAAGGGGCATCAGTGACTAAAGCAGCGATCGCTGCCGATCTTTCCAAGCATTGATACACAGAGCTTGCAGTTGATAAACCTGTCCAGGTTCAAGGGTCATAGGTTTGCCGTCGGGCAGGGTGACTTGCATGGGCACTTGGGGACTCAATTCGAGAGAAACCCAATCGCTCGTGGTCGTCTGAGCCGACAAGGGAGCCGTGGGACTGGATGCCACTCCTCCGCGTCCGGCAATCCGAAGTTCACTGTTGGTGGCGGCTTTTGCGCCCACGGCTTCACAGGCACTACTGGTAATTTGAGCCACATCGGAGAAGATGATTAGCGGCTTAGCAAGTCCGCGTGTGCCTTCATCGGCATTGGTGGAAAAATTATCCAACTGACCATTGGTGTCGATGTCATTGGTGCGATTACCATCCACGGCACGACGGAAGAGAAACCCTTGCACGAGAGTGGAGCGATCGAGAAACACCCGTCCGCCCCGTCCGCCGCCATCTGCGCGCCCTACAATATCGCTACCGTTTGCCCCGATCGCCCGTTTGCCAAATAGAAACCGGACATTCAGGATGGAAATATCGCCGCCGTTTGCCCCATTTCGCCCCAAGGTAGAAATCTCGCTTTCATTTTCCAAGGTCAGCCTAAAACTCACATCCAGCTTAATGCTGCCCGATTGATCCGCTGTATTTTGCCCAATTTCTGCTTTGATCGTGCCATTGTTTAAATTGAGTCTTCGAGATGCAATATTAATATTTCCCGATGTCCCTTGTTGGCTGCTGGCAAGCACATCAGAGTTTTGCAGGGTAATTGTGCGCCCGATCGCGTTTAAGGTGACATTACCAGCGCTAGCACCGGCTCCGGTTGCTGAAGTACTAATTTCACTCCGCCGCACCCCACCCACCACGCTGATATCTGCACCCGTCACCGTGACATTGCCCGATCCGCCTGAACCACTTGAGCTTGCCTGAATCTGACTTGCTGATAAGTTAATATCGCTGCCTGCCACCGCAATATTGCCTGCGCTGCCTGAACCGCTGGCACTGGTGCTAATTTGGCTATTGTCAAGGGCGATGTTGTTGCCAGTGAGCGTAACAATACCACTATCTTTTGTTCCAGTGCTGCCAGCCGTCACGGTTGAGTTGGCGACGAGGGCAATATCCCCCGTTCCACTCGCGATCGCCACATTTCCGCCTTTACCATTGGTTTGAGAACTGCCAATCGCATTAGTGGCTTGGGTTTGAGTATTGACTTGAAAATTGGTGTTATCAGCCGCATTGCCGAAGGTAATACCGCCACTATTACTGGTAATGGCGATCGCCCCACCATCGGCTGTAGCTCCAGGTTTTACCGTGGTGCTGATGCTGCCGCTGTTCAACTGAATGGCTTGATTGCCAGAGAACACCGACACTGTTCCGCCGCGCTGGGTGCCGCTGGTGCTAGCATCGATCGCCGAGTTGCCAGCCACAATAATTGATCCATTGCTGCTAGCGATTTGAACATTGCCGCCTTTGCCACCGGGTGCCGCCTGAGAACTGGTTGCCGAGTTGACCTGAAAGCTATTATTTAAGGCAATTTGTCCACCGTTGCTGGCGATCGTGATATCACCTCCACTTCCCGCTAGCCCACTGCTCGCCGTTGAGATGCTGCCTCCATTGAGATTGAGATTGCCACCCCCCGAAATTAGGGAAACCAGCCCACCTGTATTGGAGCCGCTGGTACTCGCATTCACTGTGGAGTTGAGAACCGATAACACTCCACCACTGCTGAAAATTTCAACTTTGCCACCCGATTGAGTTCCAGTAGTCCGGGCATCGATCGCGGAATTACTATTAATATCAATCGCCCCGCCACTGCTAGTAATGCTAACATCCCCTCCTTCTCCCCCCGCTGCCTGAGAACTGGTTGCTGAATTGACTTGAAATGCATTACTGAAGTTGATTTGCCCCCCATTACTGGCGATCGTGATGTTTCCACCATTTCCAGCCAGTCCACTACTTGCAGTTGAAATACTGCCACCACTGAGATTAAGATTTCCACCGCTAGATATTAGAGAAACTGCCCCACCTGTACTGGAACCACTGGTGCTGGCATTGACGGTTGAGTTGAGAACAGATAACGCTCCAGCGCCACTCAAAATTTCAACTTTTCCTCCAGCCTGGGTTCCAGTAGTCCGGGCATCGATCGCTGATCCTCCGCCTACAATAATCTGTCCACCAGTGCTGGTAATGCTGACATCGCCTCCTCTACCTGCTACCGCAAGTGGATTTGTCGTATTCGTGGCAGCGTTAACCTGAAACCCATTGCTAAATTCAATTTGTCCACCGTTGCTGGCGATCGTGATATCCCCCCCATTCCCAATTGCATCTGCATTTACTGTTGTTCTGATTGCTCCATCTGCAAAGGTTAAATTACCGCTGACGGCTCGAACTGTAACATCTCCGCTCCTGCCATTAACAGTTTCTGTACTAATAGTGCTGCCATTTTGCATCGTGACCGAGGTGCCATCAATCGAAATGTCGCCGCCAGTAACACCAGATGCGCGAACATTACCATTTAATCGGTATTGATCAATTAAGATATTGCCACCGAAAATCTGTAACGTTCCAGTCGGTTGATTGCCAAAAGTATCGGTAAAAATGGCGCTATTTCCAACCAGTGATACATCTCCCCGGTTGGGGGCTGAGATGGTAATACTACCCGTTCTACCGTTTGTAGTACTAAACGCCGCCGCATCAATTCCAAGATTCGTCAATTGAATTGCTTGACCATTAACAGCATTCGAGATAACGTCAACGTCTCCAGCAGTTCCATCCGTATTTGTTGCAGCGGTTGTTGTCCGAATCGAGCCACCTGTCGCAGTGACTGATTGATTCGCCGTCACTCGAATATTGCCGCTATCGCCTTGACCATTAGCACTTGTGGAAAAGCGGGAATTTTCTAACTCGACGGATGCAGTGTTGAGTACTGAACCAATGGAAATATTGCCACTATCACCGATTACGCGATCATTCGTGATGGTTTCAAATATACTATTGTTCAGAATTTGAATGATCTCTCCTGCGATCGCGATATTGCCACTGTTTGCCTGTCTGGTTTGAGGAGCCGCAGGAGCAAAGACTTCAGTGTTAATTTGAGAGCTATCAATTCTCACTTGCGGAGAGTTGATCGTAATCCGACTATCAGGAGGTGCTGCCACTGCCACTGCCGTATTTACCGGAATAGCGGCAGTAATCTGACTATTTTGAATCGTAATTTGACTATTGGGTGCCGTTCCGGTGAGGGTAATTGTGCCAAAATAACCATCGCTTCTAACGGTGCTACCTCCCGTAATATTGATTTGATTTGCTGCTCTGATCCTAATATCACCCGCAAAGTGAGTGCCAACATTGCTAGTACTCAATCTTGCTTGATCTAGAAAAACCGAGCCGATATTTGCCGTTAGGTTAATGTCTCCATCGCCATTGACAGGAGTGCTGTTGTTGCTTGAAGCGATGATATTGCTAGCACGAATATCTCCAACGGTTGCTATAAGATTGACATCCCCTCCAACCCCTGGATTGGCAATGAATCCGGCTCCACTGCCGAGAACAACCCCATCGTTACGAGAAGTGATAATTCCCCTAGTTGTGTTAATTGCAGTTGGCAGAGTGGGAGTTGTCACAAGAGCGGCATTACCTAAATCCGTTGGGCTAGCATTTCCCGTCAGAGTGATACTGCCACCTTTTCCATTAAAGTTACTGGCACTGCTAATCCCTGCTGCAAGGTTAATTCCGCCCCCTGCAATAATGTTGATGTCTCCACTTCGCCCCGCTTCGGCTTGACTAGCAATACTGACAATATTTTCAGGGTTGGTTACACCAGGATTGACATAGCCTGTACCATCTAAGTTAAAAGCGCCAGTGGTTGTAAAAGCACCTGTGGTTGTAATGGTGATATCTCCTCCATTTCCTGCATCTGAATTGCGGGCTGAAATGATGCCGACAGAAACAGAACTGGGAGGAGTTGTGGTGCCAATCCTGATATTACCAGCAGTTCCTGGAGCATCTAAACGGGCATTGATGCCTCCTGCCATTTGTACTGTACTTGGCGTATCAATCGTGACTGATCGCGCCAGGATGCTATTTTGAACGTTGGTTCCACCGATTGCAATTGGACCATTGGCTGTCAAAATCACGTTATCTGGAGTGGTACTCATCAAGTCGGTAGTTGTGATAGTTCCAGTAGTAATGATGCTGCCACCTGCCCGTAGAATCAGAGAACGACCATTAGTGAGAATAGCAAAGTCTGGATCGGCAGCAGGAACAGTGGCAGCGGGAGCAGGCGCGTCAACAAAAATTGTGTCAGCAGTGATGTTCCCGCCAGCTTCGACTTTTAGTGAAGGACCTGTATAGTTTCCAAGCGCAAAGTTTCCAGCCACGATAAATACTGGATCATTGAGGCTTACAAAATTGCCCGGATTGCCTGCCAGGGTAAGCATGGCAAAATCGCCCCCACTTTTGAAATGGGAGTCTCCGGAAATATTGCCATCACTAACTAGACTCATGTTGCCGCCACTGACGAATGGAGTAGTGATGAGATGATTCAAAGCTAGAATATCGACACTCCGATCGCCCTGGATCAGCATATTGCCACCCGATCGCGCGATGAAGGGTTCTGTCACGGTATCGCGGATTTTGACGGTATCGGTGGCAGTGAGGGTCAGGTTGCCGCCTGCTTGTAGTTGTCCTTGCAAGTCGAGGTTATTGGATGCCAAGGTCAGGTCTTGTCCGGTTGCCAGGGTGCCGCGATTAGTCAGCATGGCGGGGGGATTTGCCCCATATTGCAGCCCGATCGGGATGTTGACTTCGACTAGAGGAACCGCGCGATCTCCGGTGGCTGCGAACTTTTGACCATCGGCAAACTGAAGCACATTAGCCGTGGTTGCCAGGAATGAACCAGAGACATCGAGTCGGGCATTCGGTCCAAAGAGGATGCCGTTGGGGTTCATGAAAAACAGATTGGCACCGCCGCTCACGCCCAACAGTCCATCAATGTTGGAAATGCTGCCGCCCGTGACCCGACTAAAGATATTGCGAATGCCTGCGGGGTTGGCGAAGTAAACTTGATGATTGGTGAGGATGCCAAACCGCTCGAAACTGTGAAATAGCGCCGCGCCGCGCCGCAAACCGCCATTGATATCGGTGCGAATGCCGTTGATCAAGGTGGTTGAGTTATTGCCGTTGCCCAGGGTGGCATCGGGCACAACTTGCGAGATCGCTGGAGTGGCGCATCCTGTTAGGGCAATGGCGGCGAATAGATAAAGCCAGCGTTGATGGGGGGGGGGATCGCGGTGCAGCATAGAAATCTCCGGTTATAACCAATTGCCAACGAGAATGAACGGTGCCCAATAGTAGGGATGACGGCGGAATTGTGGATCGGCGAGGATGGATTTTTGTGCCTGTTGCAGCGCCACTGCTTTTGTCACCTTCCGGGTTGCCACGGCTTGATAAAACCGCTGCATCAAGGTTGAAGTGGCGGTGTCATTCACTTTCCATAGACTGGCAACGGTGCTTCTCGCGCCAGATTTTAAGGCGATCCCAGCTAAACCGAGAGGAGCGCGATCGTCTCCGATCGCGGTTTCGCAAGCACTCAAGACCAGCAGTTCAATCGCCGATGTTCGGGCGTTATCCCTGGCACCCAGCGCCGTTGCTAGTTGATCGATATCAATCACGCCATCGGAGGCAAGCAAAAAGGTTTGATCGCGGCTAGAGCTAAACTGTCCATGGGTCGCCAAATGCACAATTGGTGCCTGAGATTTCTGGAGCAACTGCTGAAACTGGGCACGGGTAAACTGTTCATTCATCTCGACTGTGGAGGGTTTGATCTCTTTTTGCAGATCTTCTAGTTCCGGTTTGACAAAGGGCAACTCAGAAAAGGATTGGGAGCCGCCATTGGGCAGCTTGACTGAGCGGGCTTCGGTCAAGCCAAAGGCAATGCCAGAGAGGGTTCGCGCCTGCAAGGGTTGGGGATTGGTCAGTTTAAGCCCTGGAGTGGTGGCAAGGCTATATTTTTCAACTAGAAATTGTTTGCCATTGGATAACGCCGCCATAGGTACACTGCGCAGCGCTCCATCTAGCACAAATACCAGAGTCTCTATCTTTTGCTGTTCCAGCGTAGCTTCAATAGGCTGAATCAGCCAGGTATACAATTGCTCCGCAGGTTGCTTAAACCCTAGACTAATGCGATTTCGCAAGCTAGACTGCAACGCTTTGACTGTGGCTTCCACTGTGGCTTGAGAAACGGGCTGCGTATAAAGTTTGGTTTCCTGTCCGGCAGCGCTAACAATGATGGCAATGCGATCGGGCAAGACGATCGGGTACACTACCGCCGTTTGTTGTGAGATCGCACTGGATGTTAGAACGGTATCGATTTCAACTTTAGACTGGAGACACGCTGCCCGTAGATAGTTGTTGATCTCCTCTAGTTGCAAAGACTCGATAATATCGCGGGCTTTTTTGAGGGTGCCGCTACTGGGCTGGGAGCCATCTTTGGGTAACAGCAGGCTGACGAGTTGGCGGTGGACGGGTTCCAAGGTTTCTGGTTCCACCAACTGCGCGTCGGCATTTAGCCCTAGGAGGTCGCCCCGCAAGGTTCGCATAGTTTCCACGGCTTGAGAATAGGACTGGATGGCAGCCGCACGATCGCCCTGCTGTTCTTGCAGTCGTCCGAGTTGGGCAGACCAGCGATAGACCAGTTCAGGCGCGTTGACGGCTTTTGCCAGCAGAATCGCCTGTTCGGTATTGGTTTGAGCCGTTGAGAACTGTCGATCGTGTTCCTGCGATCGCGCCAGATGACCCAGCGCATTCGATAGCAGCCGAGGATCGTTGAGTGCCTTTGCCCGGTTTGAAGTGGTGGTAAGCAAAGGGGTAATGCTGGCATCCGCAACTTTGGTGGCTTTCTGCAATCGCAATAGGCTACTGGCAAAATTCAACTGGGCTTCAATCCCAGGGCGATCGGACGCTAACTGAAGCAGAGTGGGCTGGAGGCTGCTGGCAAGTTGGCTGGCTTCTGGCAGGCGATCGCTCTCCAGTAATAACGTCAAATGGTTGAGTTGTGCCCGTAGCTGATTGGGAGATGGAATGGCGGCAATCTTTTCATAAAGGGCGATCGCCTGTTGAGTATCCCGCTGAATTTGTGTGTCCTCCTGCCCCACAGTGCCTAAACTGCGGGTTTCCCGAATTTTGGTAACGATCAGATTGGCGACAGTCAATTGGCTGGCAGCGATCGCAGCAGGATTTTTCAACCGCTCAGCAATCGTCAAACTGGACTGCGCTACTTTTTCTGCGTCCGCTCGATTGCCGATAATGGCGATCGAGTCTGCTACACTCCGCAGTCCCCAAACCTTGGTGTCAGAATCCGGCTGCTGCTGCAAGCGATCGCGCAGTGGAAACAGGATCTCCTGGTAAGCGCGGGCATAGAGTCCCAGAGCTTGCAAGGCTTGTGCTTGCCGCAGTTGACTTTGAATCTCGCCGTTGCTGTTTTTCTGATGTCGATAGAGTTTGGCGGTTTGTTGCCAGGTTTGTAATGCTGACTGCGCGTTTCCCTGGGCGAGTTGTAATCGTCCCTGCACATTCAAAATCTGAGCTAGAACCAGAGGATGATTTGAACTGTCAGCACTCGATCGCACACTCTGGAGACTATCCGCGATCGCTTGATTGGCGGTTTTCCAGTTGCCCTGATCACTCTCAATTAAGGCAAGGTTACTGAGAGCGATCGCCCCCGTCAGCCGATCGCCTTTGGCTTGAGATTGCTGCTGCACCTTCGACAATAGGTCTTTTGCTTCGTTGAGTTGTCCGGCATCATAGCGCTGACGGCTTTGCTGAAGCAAGGTGGCGGTTGCTTCAATTGCGCTGCTGTTGCTGGGATACAAACTCAGGGCGATCGTACTGAGAGCGATCGTCAGCCCATAGGCAAGACCGGATAATTGACAGCGACGCAGCATAGGAAGCCTCTAAAATCAAACGCAGATAATTAATTTGGCGTTGAAATACAGTTCGTTTCAATTTAACTTTCATCAAAAAATCTTCAAAAGTCCAAAGTTAGAAACATTTATTTAGAATCAAATCATTGGTTTGCAAGGTGGAATAACCCTTCAGCACTTCACCTGGATAATTCTGAGCGCGGCTGGGCAAGTATTATAAAAGAATTGGGAGCGGAGCAGACATACCCAACGCACAGGAGACGGCTATGACCATCGCCACAAACCCCATGACCCTTGAGGAGTATCTCAACTATGACGATGGCACCGATACCCGCTATGAATTGGTTAACGGGGAACTGATTGCCATGCCAACCGAGAGTACCCTTAATATTAGAATTGCAACATTTTTGCTGGCTTATTTTTTGCAACTTGGTGTTCCTTTTTACCGACTTGCAATCAGGGCACAAATTGCAGTCAGTGGCGCACGGGTGACTGCACGAGAACCCGACTTGATGGTGTTATCCGAGGAAGCCGCTGCTGCCTTAGATGGCGCGACCCAATGCCTGATTACTCACGATATGCCGCCGCCGCTTTTGGTGATAGAAGTAGTTAGCCCGAAGCAGGAAAACCGCGATTATCGCCACAAGCGTACAGAATATGCAGCACGGCAGATTCCAGAGTATTGGATTGTGGATCCGATCGCCCAAAAAGTGACCGTTTTGGAATGGGTCGATGGTTTGTATGAGGAGCAGGTTTATCAGGGCGATCAGGCGATCGTGTCGCCTCAGTTTTCTGGCTTAAATCTAACGGCTGCTCAGGTTTTGGGCACAGGAGGCTGAGCAGGTTCAGGGTTTAGGAGACTTTTGGGATTGCTGCTTTTGCCAGTCGGTTAGGGATTTGAGGGCTTGTTGAGCGATCGCCTGGTTGGGGTTTAGACTAATCGCTGATTGCAATGACTGTTGGGCTTTGTCGTATTGCCGCAGTTGAAGTAGCACCACGCCCAATCCTGCCCAACTATCCGCGTTGGTTTTATCCCACAGGATCGCCTGTTCGTAGCTTTTTTGGGCTTCAGCGTATTGCTTCAGGGCGACCAGGGCGATCGCGTGATTTTGCCACGCCAAACCCAGTTTTGGATTGGCAGCAATGGCGCGGTTGGCAGACTCTAAGGCGGCATTTGGATCGCCCAAAAGCCACTGTACCGCACTCTGATTTGCCCAGACTACGGCATCTTGCGGATTGCGTTTGAGTGCTTCGGCATAGGCAGTCAAAGCCTTATCTGGCTGATCGAGCGATCGCCAAATTCGTCCTTGATTTGCCCAGGTTTGAGCATCGCCAGGGTTTAGCTTCAAGGCTTGTTGCACGGATGCCAGCGCTTCATCGGGGCGCTTCAGATACCACAGGACAACGGCACGAGTATTCCAAATCTCTGCCCAGTCGGGGCGCATTCCCACCCCGCGATCGGCGGCTGCCAACGCCTCTTCTAGCTTGCCCAGCTTGGTCAATGCCAAACTTTGCTGATTCCAAGCTTGGGCAATGTCGGCAGGAGTCCAATCTCCGTCGGCAGCGATCGCTTTTTTGCAGGCGGCGATCGCGCTATCAAATTGCTGAAGTTGATTCAACACAATGCACTGTCCCAGCAATGCCTGAGAGGAATTGGGCTGTAGCTCGATCGCACGGGTATAGGCAATCAGGGCTTCATTCGGGCGTTTCAGTTGGCGTAAGGTAGTGCCCTGTTGAAACCAAGTGGGGGCTTGGGTTGGGTTGAGTTGCAATGCCTGATCCAACGACTGCACCGCCGGTTCCAACTCATTCAAGCTGCGATAGGCAAATCCTCGGTTAGACCAGGCTAAAGCTGGAGTCTCGCCGCCCCAGTTGCCATTGCCGTTGAGTGCCTGTTCGCAGGAGTCGATCGCGGCGCGAAACTCGCCCACTTTTGCCAGTGCCTCACAGCGATACACCAGCGTCAGCGAATCTTTCGGCTCTTGCTTCAATGACTGATCATAGAACTTAATCGATTCCTGATAGACCTCTGGCTGGTTGATAATCAAGCTGCGGCGATGCTGGGCGACCACGGGCGATCGCCCACCCCAGTTTACGTTCAGCTTCAATGCCTTTTCGCAGGCAGCGATCGCGGTTTCAGCCTCGCCCAGTTGCGCCCACGCCAAACACTGATCCGCTAGCACCTGGGAGTTTTTGGGCTGTCGTTTAATCGCTTGATCCAAAGATGCGATCGCTTCTGGGTATTGCTTCTGCCCTAGTTGGAGTGCGCCATACTGTGCCCACAACTTTGGGTCGCCTGGACGTAGCTCGATCGCCCGCTCACAGGCGGGTAGCGCCTCCACTGGCTTGCTCTTTGCCAATAGCAAACAAAGCTGAGTCCAGTAATTGGGGTCTTTCAAATTCTCCAGGCGATCGCGTCCCCAAACTGGATAGGCGCACAGGCTCAGAAGCAATACCAGTGTTGCCTGTAGTCGCCCACTTTTTCCCGTTTTCCAGTTCTCCATGCTGCTGACTCCTGTCATCGATTGAACTGAGGCGGAGCTTCGGAGGGCGCGAGGCGATCGTCTAGGGCGGGGGCAGGCACCCCAATCGGCACCGAGGGGGAAGGGGCACCGCTGGGTGCGGGTGATCCACTGGGGGCAGGCGATTCAGTCAGTCCGGGTGATCCAGTTGGCGGAGCCATACTCTTAGGCGGCGCGATCGCGCCCGTAGGACTGGGGGTTCCAGCAGGTTTTGATCGCGTCGGGTCATAAGTTTCCAGCGTCACCGAGCGAGTCAGCATTTCACCCGTGGCAGCTTTGACTTGCAGAGCGATCGTGGTGCTGCCCTGCGGACTCAGGGGAACGCTGACCCTCCCGACTAACGGGACGCTGCCCGGAGACGGCATCAAGTCTACTCGCGTGGTGCTGCCACCCTGAACGCGCCAGTTGACCTGAATGGGCAGCAGCGTTTGGAACGGGGCGACTGGAATCAGCAGTTTGGCGGGGGCTTCTCGACCGTTAATTTGAAAGCTGAGGATTTGCGGCGTTTGGGGTTGAATTTTGACACTTTCGCTCACCTTGGGTTTCACAGCGGTGGCGGGTTGGTCGGCAGAAAGTGCCTGTAGCTCAAAGCGAAACTCGCCTACAGTCGTCAACCCCGTCGGCACATTGCGACAAATCAGGGTTTGTCCCACTTCGCAAAATTCCCGCAACAGTTTTGGCAACTCCCCTGAATTGGAAAACTCAAACCAGCGATCGCCAATCATCCGCCCATCCTGATCCCGTCCCACTAGATGTAGAGCCGTAATGTTTGCGGGCATTGTCACTGCCCAATCCAGCCGAATTCCAGCTTGATCGATCACGGGAATTGCTTTTTCGGCTGGTGTGGGAATGCCGGAAGCCGCCTCCCGGTACAGCAGGGATTTTGGCACGAGCGCGGTCACGGTGGGAGGTGGTTTGGCAGTAATTTCGATCGGGCTAGTTTTGAGTATCACAGGCGTGGCGCGCCGTCCTTTGGGCGTGAGGGTCAGTTCAAACACATATTTTCCCGGCAGAAACGCATCCGTCCGAATCTGGCTACAGGTCAACATAGTTTTCTCTGGAGTGCAAAAAGACTGAAGCGCTGCGGGTGGGTTGCCATCTTTAAACTCGTAGACCAGCGGACCACTCAGGACGATGCCTTCAGGACTGTAGCCTGTGAGTTTGAGCGTCTGGATTTGCTGAGGATTTTCGATCTGCCAACGAACCCGCGCCATATCTCCATTGGCTTCTGCGTAGCGGCTATCTTCGGCAGCAAATTCTACAACTGTGGGCGGTGTGGGCGATCGCAGAAAATACCACCAGATCAGAAACGCCAATGCACCCAACAGTCCCAAACCTGCCAACAGAGTAAGCAGCAGTTGCCACCACGGACGCGGCATCCAGGTAAGTTGTCCTTGCAGGGTTTCGGGCGCGATCGGGTGCAGATCGCGATCGCGCAACTCAACCTGAAACGGGTAGATTTTGCCGCTGCCAAACCAGGGACGAGTCCACCAGCGTTGAGGAGTGCCTGTTAGGGGAACTTGACTGACAGCTTGAGGCTCAATCGTGACGCGATCGCTGGCTAGGTCGTAGGTGCAGAGATTGGTAGGCGTTTTGGGCTTCAGCAGGAATTGCACCTGGCGTGGAGTGTTGCCCAAATTGGCGAACTGGAGAAGAAATTCGGCAGCATGGCGATTGCGTACCTGATCTTGAACCGTTTCTAGCTGGGCTTGCAGGCGATACACCGGGTTCACTTGCAGGTAGACCAGCCCCAATAAGCCCAACCGGGGATCGTTTTCGGAGGCAAGCCGGAACGTGGGTAAGTAGCTGCCAGCCAGGGGCAAGGGGGGCGGTTGCAGCAAGACCCGAATTATGCCGCGATCGCTGGGATTCACCCCCAAACTATCGTTCAGCCGCACCAGACCGAAGCTGTCGGACTCGCGGGGATACTCCACTTGAATGCCCCACTCTTCCGGTAAGCCAGTGCATTCTAGACGAAAGCGATCGACCCGTTCGGAGCGGTTTTCAACGATTAACTCCACAACAACGGGGCTGCCTAACTGCACCATCAGCGGGCGATCGGGTGTGGTGCTTGGGCTGAGGCTAAAGGTGGGATCTTGGGCGGTTTCGCTGATTTCGGGCGCAAGGATTTGTAATCGGCAGCGCGTCGGCGGCAGGTAATAATCCGCATAGGCACCTTGGGGAATCACCACGGCTTCGTAGTCTAACCATTGAGGCAATGCGTCGCCGGGTACATCAATACAAAACGTGAGTTCACCGCTTTTGCCACTGGAGAGCGCCAGCCATTGCTCCGGTCGGCTACACCACTGACGCAGCAAATCGGTAGGAGATTCCAGACGCACCTGAACCACGGCATCGAAGTCGCCCCGATTGGCGATCGTCACGCCCAAATAGTGCTGGGTTCCCGGCGTAGTCCGGTTTTGATCCCAGGCAGACACCACCACCGTGATCGGATGAAACGTCAGAGTGCTATCGGCAATTTGATTGGCATTCATTCGCCACCTCCCAGCACCGGACATTGATTGCTAATCTGATTGCCCGTCAAACGCACTTGATAGAGCCGCACTTGGCGATCGGCATCTCCGCTAGTCACCCAGACGGCTTCACGAGTTTGAATCACATCTACGGCATTTAAAGGCTTTTGAGTCCGCCCTAAAACGCGCCCTTCCAACGCGCTCGATCGCCGCAATCCTCGACCATCCAACGCCCACAGCCGCACCTGTCCGTCATCTCCAGCACTGGCTAAAAAGCAGCCATCGGCACTGAGCGCCAGCGATCGCACCGGATTTCCCCCTTGCCCCAACCAGGAATCCGTAGGTTTGCAGCGTCCCTGATTCTTCAAGCAGTCCTGCATATCCCAGAGGCTAACCTGTCCTTTGGTATCCGCCACTGCCAATAAATTGGGCTGTTGTTCCGCAGCGCTTAGGCTGGAAATGTAGTCGGTGGCACCGCCAGACGGATAGGCAATTTCTAAAAAGGCAGACTGGCTTTTTGCAGGATTGGCTGGCTGAGCCGCAAGATTGTTCGCCACCTTCAAAACCATCAGACGATTGAAGCGACCGCCGATCGCGACATGGGTATCGTCTTCGCCCACGAGCGCCATGGATTGGATCGCAAACTGCGTGTCATACGCCCGTTGCGGCTGATTTTGTTCAGGGTTAAAGCGGTTAATGTCCCATTGCAACACCAACCCACTGCCATGAGCGCTAAACAGGGTACGAGCATCGCGGCTAAACACGAGGTCGAAGACGCGATCGTCTTTATCGGGAGTCAGCCGCGATCGCTGACCTGTGAGCAAATTTGCCAGTTGAATCTCGCCGTTTTCAAACCCCATGGCAATTTGATCATTGTTTACCGGGCGATAGCGCACCACCCGCACGGCTTTATTGAGGTCGCCGATCCGAGTTTGCGTCTGTAAGGTGTGATGGTCTACTCGCCAACGCCGAATGGTTTGGTCATCGGAACCACTCAGCACCTCGGTTCCCTGTCCATTAAACTGAACTGAATTGACGGAGGCGCGATGCCCCGGATCGCTCAACAGCGTCCAGAGCAGCGATCCGAGTCCCAAAGACAGGAGTGTTCCTAAAAGTTGCAGCCAGAAGGGAATAATCGGAAATAGATACACTTTCAGGGTTTGGGTGTCGGGCTGGAGCGGAATGGCGGGGTTCAGCGATCGCGCGGTCACCTGAAACAGGCGCGATCGCGTCCAGCCCAGCCAGGGTAACCGTCGATAAATCTGGAGCAGAATTGCCGTAATCCCCCTGGGAAGGTCGGTTGGCAATTCACCCATCTGAACTCCAGCGGGAAACTCTGAGGGATCAAAGTTGGATTCAGAGTTGGATTTGGGACTGGCGTGGGTTTCTTTTTTCTGCCAAAACCAGCGTCGTTTTGGAGTCACTTCCTGGATAGCTGCCTGCACTCCTAGCTCCAAGTTGCTCCGGTTGTCAAACTGAACTGCAAACTCCGCCATTCCTTGCGCTGGATTGAGCCAGGTTCTGAGGCGATCGGGGATCGTCGCTTCCAAAGGCTCACAGATCAGGTTGAGGGAGCCAGCCGGACGCACATACAATTGCCCGATTGCGGTGACGCTGGGAAACTGCCCCACTGCCTCCAGTTGAAGCGGATAGATCTGACTCCGCGCCTCTAAGGAAGCAGGCACTTCGCACTGAAACGTCACTTTTTGCGGCTTGCCCGGCAGTAGAGATAGCCCCTGATGGGTTCCTCCTTCGGTCAGCCAAGCATTGGGCAATCCTTGCAGCCGCAGCACGGCTTCTAGGGGAACACTGGTCGGGTTGGCAACCTGCGCCACGATCGCCACGCGATCGCCCGGATTTGCCTCTGCAACAGGCAGCAGCAGCGATATCGTGGGTGGTTGTCCCTGTAGCCCATCCGCAATCAGCCGCAAGGGTTGGCGATCGTATTGATTCACCAGTTCGCGTGAAGTCACTTCCACCGTCAGGTCAATCGTGCCGCTAAACTGCTGGGCGATCGACGGCAGATCAAAAATTTCAATTTGAAAGCGAGTACAATCACCCACCGGAATTTTGGCAGACACCGAAGGCGTGAGGCGATACCAGGGTCTCCCGTCGATCGTGGCTCCCGCAGCCAGCAACTTCAGTTGAAACGACGCAAAGCGATCGCTGTCGTTATACACCGCCGCATCAAACACAGCCACCCCTTGACTGGCACTCAGCCTCACTTGGCGAGTGGAAAGGATGGTTGTAATCTGCTTTTGAGTGGCAGGGTTAGGCATGGGGAAGGCGAGGGGAAAGGGCGAATGACGAATGGCGAATGGTAAACTCCGAACTCAAAACTCAAAACTCAAAACTCAAAACTCAAAACTCAAAACTCAAAACTCAAAACTCAAAACTCAAAACTC
>NZ_JBFPDP010000052.1:0-31923 GCF_040830845.1 Sivoneniella epilithica UHCC 1019 | reverse complement strand
AGATGTTGTGTTCCGCTTGGAAGACGAACATGAAGTTGAAGGTGCCACTGATGCCGAGGGGCATACCGTCGGAGAAGGAGCCTTGTCCGATGGGGTAGATCAAGAAGACGGCGGTCGCTGCTGCAACGGGGGCAGAGTAGGCGACGCAGATCCAAGGGCGCATTCCCAAACGGTAGGAAAGTTCCCATTCCCGTCCCATGTAGCAGAAGATGCCGATCAAGAAGTGCAATACAACTAACTGGTAAGGTCCACCGTTGTACAACCACTCATCTAAGGATGCGGCTTCCCAGATGGGGTAGAAGTGCAAGCCGATCGCGTTACTGGAAGGTACGACTGCGCCGGAGATGATGTTGTTGCCAAACATCAAGCTGCCTGCAACTGGCTCACGGATGCCGTCGATGTCTACGGGGGGGGCGGCGATGAAGGCAATGATGAAGCACAGGGTGGCAGAGAGCAAAGTAGGAATCATCAGTACGCCGAACCAGCCTACATACAGGCGGTTATTGGTACTGGTCACCCATTCGCAGAAGTTCTGCCATAGGGACTGGCGCTCGACGCGCTGTAAGGTCGTTGTCATGGTTTTATGAGTGCAAGATAGATTGGATATGAATTAGGAGGCTTGCTGCCCTCCGTGTAGACAATGTAACAACAACTTGAGCTTTTGTAAAGAAAGTTGAGTGATTGTAAATTCCTTTCTCATTTTTGAAGCGATCGCCTGCTACAAATTCCTAATCATTTTTGCCCAATTGCTTTCACACTGCCCGATTCTGGCGTATGCATTCGGCATACCAGCGAAAACTAGCTTTAGGTGTGCGCTGTTGGGTCTTGAAGTCATTGTAAAGAATGCCAAAGCGACGATCGCAGCCCCATGACCATTCAAAGTTATCCATTAGGCTCCAAAGAAAATATCCTTTGAGTGGATAGCCTTCTGCAACAGCACGATGAGCGGATTGTAAATATTGACGCAAGTACAAGATGCGATCGCTGTCCAAAATTTCGCCCTGCTGGGTCAGTTCATCTTGAGCAGAGCAGCCATTTTCAGTGATCAACAGCGGTAATTCGGGACGCTTTAGCACATCTGATATATGTCTTACTGCCCAATAGATAGACTCTGGCACTACCCACAGCCAAGGCATATGCAGTCGGGGATACCCTTTGGGATAGTCTACATACTCATAGCCCGGTGACTCTTGGCTAGCGCGAACGTGACTTCCAGTGTAAATATTTAGCCCAAGCGCATCTAAAGGCTGATGAATTGTTTCCAAATCACCTGAACGAATATCAGGAGCTTCTCTGCCCAAACTTTGCAAAAATACTTCGTTATATTGTCCCGTTAATGCAGGAAAAATAATGCCGCCATTCACCCAGTTGGTGCTGAAGGCTTGCTGAGCGGCGGCAATGTCGGTTGGCGATTCTGTCAGCGGCACGGTGATTGCCGGATTATCGACTAACGCAATGGAACAGGGACACGGCGAGGCAGCACGAATTGCCTGACAGCCCAATCCATGAGCCAGTAAAGCATGATGGGAGGTTTGCCATACGTCTTTTTTGCGCCAGACACGAGAGCCAGGAGCCATTTCTGGTGTCTTAATTACGTCATAGCCGAGATGGGTAAAGCAAGCGATCTCGTTTAGGGTCATCCAGTTAGAAATGCGATCGCCCAACCGTTGAACTGTCGCGGTGCAATAGTCAGCAAAATCTTTTGCCATTTCTCGACTGCGCCAAGATCGATAGCGCTGTTCTAAGGCTTGGGGGCTATCCCAGTGAAATAGCGTAGCGTGGGGAGTGATGCCATTTTCCAGTAGGCGATCGCATAGCCCCCGGTAGAAATCCATGCCTGTTTCATTCACCTGACCGCGCCCATCTGGAATCACCCGCGACCAAGAAATACTAAACCGATAGTGTTTCACGCCCAGTTCTGCCAGCCACTTCACATCGCTTTCATAGCGGTGATAATGATCATTGGCGATCGCTCCAGTATCACCATTGACTGTGCGTCCCGGCTTACTGCTGAACACATCCCAAACGCTCGGCTTGCGTCCATCTTCTTTGGCTGCGCCTTCAATTTGGTAAGCGGAAGTTGCTGTACCCCAAAGAAAATCAGGTGGGAATTGGTAGCTAATCATTTTAGTGGCATGAATACTGCAATGGATTCTTGTTTCATTGTTATGCATCCATGGCTAGCGATCGATCAAGTAGGGGCATCCCTTGTGGTTGCCCTTATCCCAGCAAGGGTAGGCACAAAGCGCTACTCCTCTGAATCTAGATGTGAAATTCGTAGGGACAATCCCTTGTGGTTGCCCTTATCCCAGCAAGGGTAGGCACAAGGCGCTACCCCTACAAATGAAAATCATGTCTGCATTCAGCAATGACCAAATGGCTACCTCGTCTCGCCGTAGAAGTTTATCTCTGCGATCTCGTCTTCCCTCTGACAGGATGATAATTTCTACCGCTTGGGATAGAGCCATTTCATCCTGATTTTATTTTTGTGTGGAACGCTAGGGTTGAACACGTTGGATGCCGTTCTAATTCAAAGAACTTAGCTTGACCCTCCAGTCAGCTAGAGCCTCCAAAATGAGTCAGCGTCTTATTTTTTGTCAGGATCACACGATGAAGCGAGTTCTATCAAAAACAGGTGTTTTGGGATTTATGGCAATGGCGATCGCTGCCTTTGGCTCTGGGCTAACCGCTTGCTCTGCCCAAACCCAAACCAATTCTCAACTGCAAACCTCTAGCCCAACTGTTGCTCCTGCCGGAAACCCATCAATGGATCACGGCACTATGAGCGGCATGAACCACAACATGGATATGGATTTAGGTCCAGCCGATGCCGAGTTTGATCTTCGTTTCATTGATGCCATGACTCCCCATCATCAAGGAGCCGTCGAGATGGCAAAGGCAGCCCAGCAGAAATCTAAGCGTCCTGAAATTCAAAAGCTGGCGGCTAGCATTATTCAGTCTCAGGACAAAGAAATCAACCAGATGAAGCAGTGGCGGCAAGCCTGGTATCCCAAAGTGAGTAAGGAAGCGATCGCTTGGCATTCTCAAATGGGTCACTCCATGCCCATGAGCCAAGACCAAAAAACAAGCATGATGATGACCATGGATTTGGGCGCAGCCGATGCCAACTTTGACTTACGCTTCCTCAATGCCATGACTCCGCATCATCAAGGTGCTGTGACAATGGCACAAGATGCTTTGAATAAATCCAAGCGTCCAGAAATTCAAAAACTGGCAAACGATATTATTGTTTCCCAAAAAGCAGAAATTAGCCAAATGGAGAAATGGCGCAAAGCCTGGTACAGCAAGTGATTGGGTGCCCTATTCTAACGTTCATTAATGCTTGGCAAGGAACCTGCCGATGACTCGCTTTTCACACCTGCTCCTATTAATGACCCAACGAGTATTAGTCACGCTGCTTTCAGTCGTTCTACTGACTCCCGCACCCCCGATCGCGCTAGCGCATGGTGGGCATGGAAACGAGTTTCAGAAAGATAGCCAGCCTGCTGAATCTGCGGATGCTATTCAGGTGGATGGTGAAACGGCAAAACGGTTGGGACTCAAAGTAGAGCCTGTTTCCCGCCAACGGTTAGCCTTTGGCATTAAAACAACGGGCAAAATTGAGACGTTGCCTAATCAGAAGGTCGAAGTCACAACTCCGGTAACGGGAACGGTGATTAAACTGCTGGTGAATCCGGGCGATCGCGTCAATGCTGGGCAACCCGTGGCAATCATGACGACCCCAGAATTAGCGGAACTGCGAACGACAGCCCTCGATCGACGGGCAGAAGCGATCGCGTCATTGCAACAAGCGGGAGCCGATTTGCGACTGGCACAGCGAAACTTAGAGCAGCAACGTAAAATTGGGGCGGCAGACATCAAGCAGGCTCGAACTGAAGTGAGTTTTGCCCAAGAGCGGTATGACAAAGATCGCGCCTTGTTAACCAGTGGAGCGATTCCGCGTCGTACTTTTCTAGAATCCGAAACCAAGCTTGCAGAGGCAAGAGCAACTTTAGCGAAATCCGAAAGTGCTTTGGAAATCTCTCAGGCTAAGGCACAATTGCAACGCGCCCAATCTGCGGTAGAGGTTGCGCGATCGCGGGTATCCTTGAGCGACCAAACCTATCAAGCACGGCTTCGACAATTGGGGGCAAGCCCTAATCCAGAGGGCACACTTACCCTGACGGCTCCCATTGGGGGGGTGATTGCTGATCGGGAAACGACTCAAGGAGAATCCAGTCAGGATGCAGGCAAAAAGGTGATGGCGATCGTCAATAGCCGCAGTGTTCAGGTATCTGGCGACATTTATGAGAAAGACCTCGATCGCATTCAAGTAGGGCAACGAGTCCAGATAAAAGTTGCCAGCTTACCCAACCGCGTTTTTACAGGACGGATCAGCGTCATTGATTCTGACGTTCAAAGTGAAACCCGTGTGGTGCCTGTAAAAGCCCAACTGAATAATCCGAATGAGGTGTTGAAACCAGGTATGTTTGCGGAATTAGAGGTTCTGACTGATCGCACTCCTGCTGCCCTGTTAGTGGTTCCTAAATCTGCACTGGTGACAACCAACGACAAAAAGGCGATCGTATTTGTGCAAAACGGCACTGCATTTCAGCCTACAGAAGTTACGGTAGGTAGAGAATCAGGCGAGTTTGTCGAGGTTAAAAATGGACTGTTTGATGGCGATCGCATTGTGACTCAACGGGCTAACCAGTTGTATGCTCAATCACTGCGGGGCGGTAGCAAACCGGAAGCAGATGTAACTCAAAATATCTCCCACGGAGACGCTACGCAAACAAAACTCAAAACTTGCCCTTCCCTTGGTGGGTGGTCATTCCAGCGGGAGCAGCAATTATGGCAGGTGCGTTTGGGACTGGAATGATGTGGGCAAGGCGGGGCAAGCCTACAAGTTCTATTTCAGACAGATATACTTCTGGTTATGAACCAGCTAGCTTTAGCGACCTGAAAACCTCAACACCTCATAATGACTCTGCCCCATCTGCACTAGAGCATCAACCAGAAACAAAAGCACTTTCTCAACATCATCCTCAATAATTTTCATGGCAAACTGGAAAAGATGTTGGGTCCTGCCCCTATCTGAGTGTCGCCGTAATCTTAAACATTGATGCTTATAGTTACACAGTGACAAAATATTATTTCCCGACAGCGATTAAAAGGTACGAAATGCTGATCTTAGCAGAATGGACGAATGAAGCCCCAGATCCAGTTCACCTTACACTACTTCAGCAGGGAATAGATTCATGGAATCAGTGGCGATTACATAATCAAGAAATAACACCCAGCTTTCACAAAGCTCAATTTCAAGGAGTAGATCTTGCTAAAGCTGATTTCAGGAAAGCTGAGTTTAAAGAAGCCGACCTTAAGAAAGCTAATCTTGAAGGAGCGAATTTTACTAAAGCTAATCTTAGTAAAGCTGACCTTAGAGGATCTAATCTCAGTGGAGCATTCCTTGAAGAGGCTAACCTTAGTGACGCTGATCTCAGCGGTGCTGATCTTAGTGGCGCACACCTTAACAAAGCCAATCTTTCTAATGCTAAGCTAATCAGTGCTCAACTCATAGGATCAGGTCTTGCTGATGCTACATGTGGTAGAGCAAACTTTAGTGAAGCTAACCTATGTAGGATTGGTGCTCATAGAGCAAATTTTAGTGGGGCACTCTTCTTAAAGGCTAATCTGAGTGGAGCTATCCTTTTTAGTACTCATTTTGATGGAGCGGACTTTAACCAAGCTATTCTTTGCAAAGCAAGGTTTGAGGGAGCACACCTTAGCGGGGCTACTTTAATCAATGCTGATCTTTGCGAGGCAAACTTTAGTTGGGCAGATCTTAGCAATGCAAATTTAACAGGGGCTTGCTTGAGTCGGGCTAATCTAACCTGGACTCGGGCTTTGGCAGCTAATTTTAGTGAAGCAAATTTGGATGAAGCTTGTATAGAAGATTGGCATATAAACAGTTCCACAAACTTAAGTAAAGTAGCTTGTAAATGTGTTTACTTAAAGGCAAATCAACAGGAACGCTATCCACATGATGGAGATTTTATTTTAGGAGAATTCTCAAAGCGATTTCAGGTATTAAAAAACATCTTTGAATTAAGCTTTCGCAACGGCATATCTTGGAAAGCTCTTGCTCTTGCTTTTAATGAGTCAAATATTAGAGTATTTAATGATTTTGGTGATGAACTTTTTCTCCAAGAATATAAGGTGCTAGGAGATGGGTTGGTAACGTTAAAGATTATTTATCCACTGCAGGCTAACGGAATTAAAATCAGAGATGAGTTGGAGTGTAGAACCCATGAACTTGAGCTTCAAATAGCTCGGCTCGAAGGAGAGGTCAGATCAAAAGATAGTACGATTACCACGCTATTTGAGCGACTTCTCCAACCTAAATTTAATGCTCATCAATCTAGAAGAATTTATATTGATGACATTGATAGCTTTGCTAGGGTGAAGGATGTAAGTTTTGATGTTATATCACATCTCTTGAACTCAAAAGGTCATCTCAATGTTTCAGAAGATAAAATTCAGATTGTTTTAGAAGTAATCCTCAATGAGAAGTTTCACAAAAAGGATTGGGGAGGCGAATACAATGACTTATATACTTCTAATTTAATTGTTGGTGGAGTCCGAAGAAGTACTGCATTCTTACTTAAAGGGAATGGACTTCAAGTTGCTAATATGGAGATTAAGCATTGTGGTAAGAATGGAGATCAATTGCTTAGGCTTTTTGAGTCTCCTGCGGAACTGTTTGTTATTCAATATGTAGGAAATATTTCTGAAGCTATTGTGAAAGATGTTGAGGGGAAAACTGATCAGTTGAGGTCTAGAGGTAAACAGGCTTATTACTGCATAATTAATGGACTCGATACTGCACGATTGCTATATGCGTATAGCCTAGTAAACCCTGACTAAAGTAAGTTGATTTTCTTCTAAGAGAATTAACTTTGCACGGCTTATTCTAAGAGTGGAACCATCAACCATCTAGGGAGCGATGAGTATTTTGATCTCTGACGAAATTCTACGATCAACTCAAATGACTGAATTTGAGTTGCGGCAGGAGATTGCTGTGATGTTGTTTCAGCAAGAGCGCTTTACTTTAGGGCAAGCCAGTCGCTTTGCTGAGATGAGCCAACTGCAATTTCAGAGATTGCTTGCCAGTCGCCGTATTTCCTTACATTACGATGTGGCTGAACTGCGAGAGGACGTGGAAAGCTTGAAGGAATCTGGCTGGCGATGATTGTTGTCAGCGACACCTCTCCCATCAGTAATCTAGCCGCGATCGGGCAACTGATTATTCTTCAACAGCTTTACAGCGAAGTCATTATTCCAACTGCTGTCTATCAAGAACTTCTTGATTCTGGCGCAGAAGACCCCGCAGTGTTGGCAATTCAAACGCTTGATTGGATTCAAGTTTGCTCAGTTACCAACGCTGTGTTGCTTCAGTCTCTACAAGCAAGCTTGGATGCAGGGGAAGCCGAAGCAATTGTTCTGGCAGTAGAACTTGCCGCTGATCGTCTACTAATGGATGAGCGACGTGGACGACAACAAGCGTTACAAGCAGGTCTTAAAGTTACAGGGCTGTTGGGAGTTTTACTGGCTGCGAAACAGCAGAGAGTAATTGCGACGGTACAACCAATTCTGGATGCTCTAATCGCAAACCGATTTTGGGTACGTGACGAACTATATGCAGAAGTGTTGCGTCTGGCAGGAGAATAACGGTACTCAATTTCATTCTGATTTCATCTCTAATTGCAACAATGGTAAAGCTACGTCACTATTACTAAATAAATTTGCCCACTATACGATGGATGCTCTGATTTTTATAGCTTTGAGGGAACAACATGGTGCAATCCGTTGTTCAGCAACAATATGACCAGCTTGCCAAAATCTACGATCAGCGTTGGAAAACCTATATCGCAAACACTCTAGCTTTTGTGAACCAGTGGGCAGCAATTCCTGCGTCAGCCAACGTTCTCGATATCGCTTGTGGAACGGGCGAGTTTGAGCGATTGCTGGTGCAAGATAACCCCAATCAACAGATTTTAGGAATCGATATCTCAACAGGAATGCTCGCGATCGCGCAACAAAAACTGAATGGTTATGCGTCTGTCAAATTTGAACAAGCCAGCGCTACCAAAATTCCCACTGCTGATGAGCAGTTTGATGTAGTGGTTTGTGCAAGTTCTTTCCATTATTTTGATCAGCCCATGGATGCATTGGCAGAAATGAAACGAGTCCTCAAGCCAGATGGAAAAATGGTGATCTTAGATTGGTGCAAAGACTATTTAGTCTGTCGTTTTTATGATGCCGTCTTGAAGATAACCGACCCAGGCTATAGGCAATGCTACACGCAGGCAGAATTTCACAGCTTTTTCTCTGCGGCTCACCTGCCGATTCAGGCTGCAACCAGAATTCGATTTGGATGGGCATGGGAATTCATGATTGTTACCGCTACTAAAGCTTAGATCCTATGCTGGGTTTTATGATTCAATGGGCGATCGCCCAGCGCTAGATCAAAGCAATAGGACAAGATTTTTCTAGGAGGCTTTATGCACATCCATACGCTCGAACAGTGGCAGCACACTCACGATTTTTCCGCCAACCAGGACGAAGCAGAAAAAATACCCAAAAGGTCATGCTGCTGACAGCCACCACGATGATTATTGAAATTGTCGCTGGCACCCTCTTTGGTTCAATGGCTTTGTTAGCCGATGGCTGGCACATGGCAACTCATACCGCCGCTTTTGGGATCACTATCTTTGCTTATCAATATGCTCGTCGCTATTCAAGCAGTCCAAAATATACCTTTGGCACCGGAAAGGTCAGCGCCCTTGGTGGTTTTGCGAGTGCTACTGCACTTGCCGTAATTGCGCTGATTATGGTACTAGAATCAATCTCCCGCTTCTTTCAGCCGCAAATCATCCAGTTTAATGAAGCGATCGGGGTTGCCATATTTGGACTGGCGATTAACCTCATCAGTGGTTTTCTGCTTCAAGAACACCATGATCATTCTCATGGTCACGACCACCATCATGATTACAATCTACGGGCGGCTTATGTTCATGTTTTGGCGGATGCGCTCACCTCTGTTTTTGCCATCGTGGCGTTGCTTGCTGGAAAACTGCTTGCCTGGAATTGGCTAGATCCAGCGATGGGTTTGGTCGGTGCAGCCTTGATCACCCGCTGGGCGTTTGGCTTGCTCCAGGATACCAGTTTCGTATTACTGGATGGAGCCTCTAATCGAACAACAAAAGCAGCCGTTACCGCCGCCATTGAAGAAGATTCTGATAGCCGCGTAGTTGACCTGCATGTGTGGTCTGTTGGTCAGGATCACCTGGCAGCGATTGTCTCACTGGTCACGCATTATCCCAAAGCCCCAGAGCATTACAAAAAATTGCTGACTCACATCGGGCATCTTTCTCATGTTGTTGTGGAGGTCAACCCATGTCATGGGCAACCCTGTATCCCTTCTTTATCTGAATGATCTTTTAATTGCGGGTGTTGCTTTTGCCAATAGCCTTGTTCTTGTAACACATAATCAACGCCATTTCAGCCGCATTGAAACGCTAAAGTTGCAAGATTGGAGTTAGCAATTGGGCGATCGCCTACATGATTTCGCCCAGAGAGACACCCAGCCAGCCGTGGAAGAGTTGCTCTTGTTTACGGGTAGGGCGATCGCAGGGAATAAGTTGGAAGCGAGTAGGGCGAGGTGCGCTCAAGGTTAGCGCTGCTTGGCGTAATTCGTCTTGGTGGAACCAGGTCACTTGCAGCGAATCACCGGGTTGATGATCCCGCAGGCGATCGCTCAATTGGTCGGCACTAATGCGAATGCCGTTGATTGCCAGCAGTTCATCGCCAGCATCAATCCCAACCTGCTGAGCCGGGGAGCCACTTTCCACAAACTTGATTACGTCACGACCCTGTTCTGTTTTTAGGGTGAAACCGAGAACCGGAAGGCTGTCATCGCGATCGGGCAGCAGCCGCAGTCCAAATGGCTTTAAATATTGGTCAAACGGGAGTTCTTCAGTAGTGTTGAGAGTGTGCTGAAAGAAATCACTCAGGTCGGTGCCTGCCACTGTTTCAATCGTTTGTTGAAGTTGCTCTGGCGTGAAGCCAATTTCGGGTTGACCAAATTGCTCCCACAGTAGGCGCAGTACATCATCCAGCGATCGCTTGTTGCTATGGCGCTCTCGAATCAGCAGATCTAACAGCAACGACACCATTTCGCCTTTGAGATAGTAAGACATTTGAGTGTTTGGGCTGTTGGCATCCTGCCGATAAAGCTTGACCCAAGCATCAAAGCTAGATTCTGCTAAGGGCTGCACAAGCCTGCCAGGAGTCGTCAGAAAGCGACTGATTTCCTTACTAAGCCCATTGAGATAAGTCCGAATATCATAAATTCCGGCTCGATAGGGAATGATCAAGTCGTAATAACTGGTGGTTCCTTCGCTAAACCAAAGGGAAGGCGTGTAGTTTTCCTGTTCATAGTCAAAAACTTCTAGCGCTTTTGGGCGGATGCGCTTCACGTTCCACAGGTGAAAAAATTCGTGGGCAACCAGTTGAATGAAGCGATCGTATTTATCTTTATTCCGAAAACCAAAGCGCTGATAGATCAAAGAACAACTATTTTTGTGTTCTAGCCCACCAAAGCCATGAGATGAAAGATGCAGCAAAAAAAGGTAGCGATCGTAGGGTAAGCCACCAAACAAATTTGCTTCCACTTGAATGAGTCGTTGAATGTCACTAATTAGGCGATCGCTCTCTAAATTGCCCTCTCGATAAACAGCAAGCTGATGGGGTTTTCCCAGTGCTTCAAACTCAAACAGTTGATGATTGCCGATCTCAAACGGGCTGTCAACTAGCGTATCAAAATCGATCGCCTCAAACGTATTTGTAACTTCAGGGATAGCGGGTAACGTCGTCGTGATTTGCCAATCTGACCGAGGGGGAATAATCTCTACCCGAATTGGGTTCTGCTCATATCCAGGACTATAGAAAAATAGCGCTGCACCATTGAAATAGCCGTGAGTGCTATCCAAATGATTGGTGCGCACTGAAAGCTCATTGGCATAAATTTGATAGCAAATGGTTAATGTCGTGTTGCCTTGAGGATCAATCTGCCAGTGGTTTTTACCGACCTTACGCCAGGGCAAAGGAGAACCTGCGGAACTAACGGCGCTAAAGTTTTGTAAGTGACGGGCATACTCTCGAATCAGATAGGAACCGGGAGTCCAGACGGGCATCTTGAGGTTAAGCACCGTGTCTGCTTGCCAATCACTCACATGCAGGGTCACCTCAAACAGATGCGATTCAGGTTTAGACATCGCCACCTGATAGTGCAGTTGGATCGGCTGGACAGGGGCAATTCGTGAAACGCTCCCTACAGCGATCGCGCCCTCCAAATCCTTATCCACATAGGGATGAACCCCAGACGGGGCTAAGGGATCAAACAGTTTTCCTGTTTCAGGTTCCCAAGTTTCTCGATTCATCAGTAGGGGCGCTTTTCTAACGACGGATGATAGTACTTTACAAGAAGTTTTCTAAACTTTGCCTGCCAAATGCATTAGTTGCTTCATGTTAACCAAATGCATGGACTGATTAGCATGGTCGATCTTAATCCAGCCTTTGCTATCCAGCTTTTCCATAATT
Source organism: Sivoneniella epilithica UHCC 1019 (assembly GCF_040830845.1). Classification (NCBI taxonomy): domain Bacteria; kingdom Bacillati; phylum Cyanobacteriota; class Cyanophyceae; order Leptolyngbyales; family Leptolyngbyaceae; genus Sivoneniella; species Sivoneniella epilithica. Next base: position 20,259 of record NZ_JBFPDP010000052.1, on the reverse strand, counting down.
TTGGAGGTTTCTTCTACCCCAATATCACTCACATCTGCCAAATCTTTGGGTGGAATATTAAAAATTTCAGTGCCGTTATTCGAGTCTTGTCCATAATTTTCGCCAAGCGCCACTAGTGTATTTGCCAACTTCACTGCTGGCGGTTTGTGGCGCAGTTGAAACCGAATATTAGTTTGCCGTAATCGCCTTACCATTAGCTGCAACATGCGGTGATGCAGTTGAGGATCTTTAAACAGGGTTTGGATAAATCGCTGGGCTGAAATGCTGATGAGCTTGACGCTAGAGAGTGCGCTGACATCGGTCGATCGCGGCGATTCATCCAAAATTGCCATTTCCCCAAAGAAATCGCCCTTCCCTAAAATAGCCAAGGTGACCACGTTATCTTCGCTAGACCCCGACAGTCGCCGCACTTTAACCCAGCCAGCCACAACAAAATACACTGCATTGCCCCAGGCATCTTCCATCAACACCGCCCGGTTGGCAGGATATTCATGTTCGACGGCAACAGAAAGCAGCCATTCCAGAGTTTCTGGATTAGCTGCCGTTAACAAAGGGAAAAGCTCACTAAACGCTTCGGTCTGCATGGAAAAATGGTTGGAATAAAATAATGGAGCTTCAAAAATACTAGCAATCTTGAACCATCATGGATAACGATACTTAAATAGTCAAATAGCCGCCAAGTCACTTAATTTAAGCATTTCCAAAACTGTATCGGCGAATAAAAGCAACGGAAAGAAAGAACTAAAGGATAAGAACTATCAGTATAAACAGTCTTAGAGCCTGTGCAACGGTCACTTTTCCGCAACCAACTTCACAGCGAGTGCTAACTTGGGTCGGAGTGCTTCCACATAGCTTGACCAACCAATCACAATCGACTGATGATGAGCAAGCGTATCGGGGTTAATGGCATCGGGCGAAAATTGGATCGGCTCTCCTTCCAGCGTACAGCAGGTGAGTCCTGCCGCTTTTGCTAGGGCTAATGGACCTGCTGTGTCCCACAATTTAACTCGTCCATTGAGGTAAAGATATAGCCCTACTTTTCCGGTGATGACTTCTAGTACCTTTAAACCAAAACTGCCAAGGGAGGAAAATTCTACGTTAGGAATTTGGTGGGCGATCGCGGCTCCATAGCGCGTTTGATCGCGGTGCCCAATCATGATCCGGCAGGACTCGGCTGAAAAAATCTGAGGCGCGATCGCCAGCGGCATCGGTGCCCCATCTGCTGAAGTTTGAAACAGCCCCCAATCGACACCGCCATAATACAGTTGATCAGAAGCAGGCGCATAAATCCAGCCGGCGATCGGCTGATAGTGTTCTAGTAACCCCACCATCACGGAGTAATTGCTTCGTCCCTGAATAAAATCTTCTGTCCCATCTAAGGGATCAATGCACCACAGGCGATCGTATTTTTGATAAAACTGTTGCCGCGACTGAATATCTTCCTCTGTAATCACACCATCGTTAGGAAAGAGATCTAAAAACGCTGCTGAAAGCTGTGCGTCCAGTGCTTGATCAATCGTTGTCACGTAATCTTCAGGTCCCTTTTCAAAAACCTCAAACTCTTGACTCGCCATTTGAATAATTTGTAGACCACAGTGCCGCACGATCGCACGAATTTGGGGGTCTAACTCTAGAAAAGTTGGGTTCATCACGCAGAGGGATTACACGGCATCATGGTTTAGGATTCATAGTAGTCTGATAAACTAGCCTTTTAATGCGGGTAGGGCAACTAAAGTCGCGATCGAGTCTTTTACAAAAAGCGCTTCACTCTCAGAAGCATCATTCTGCTGCACTCCGTAAATACGATGATAGGCGAACTGATCGGTGCACGCTACAAGGTGATTGAGGTTTTAGGCTCCGGTGGATTTGGGCACACCTACATTGCAGAGGATACACAACGTCCTGGCAATCCTCACTGTGTTCTCAAGCATCTGACCTTTAATAGTAGTGACACTGCTGTTTTGCAACAGGTCAGGCGATTATTTCAGGCAGAAGCCGAAACCTTAGAGCAGTTAGGCAAGCATGACCAGATTCCTCGTTTGTTAGCCTATTTTGAGGAAAATCAGCAATTTTATCTCGTTCAAGAGTTTATTGAAGGGAATCTGCTTAGCGCTGAGTTGGCTAGAGGTGTTCAACTGAGTGAAGTTGAGGTGATCCCATTGCTAGAAGATGTTCTGAGTATTTTGGAATATGTTCATGCTCAAGGCGTGATTCATCGAGATATTAAACCTGCCAATTTAGTTCGCCGTCGCCAAGATAGTAAGCTCGTTCTGATCGATTTTGGAGCCGTTAAAACGATTGGCAATACGGTTGCGGAAGCGACGGGTGAAACCAGCTTAAGTATGCCAATTTATACGACTGGCTATGCGGCGAGTGAGCAATGCTTAGGGCGACCGCGTTTCAGCAGTGATTTATATTCTCTAGGAATGGTGGGCATTCAAGCATTAACGGGTTCTCATCCAGCCCAATTGCCCCATAACCATGAAACCTCTGAACTCATTTGGCAAGATCAGGCGATCGCCAGTGATGAACTCGTCGCTGTCCTTCATAAAATGACGCGCTTTCACTTTATGGAGCGCTTTCACTCGGCAAGTGAAGCCTTGCAAGCGTTACGGCAGATGATTTCAGCGGCTCCTACGTTATTAACCCATTCTCCAGCACACCTCTCTGATCCCACCGCTTTAGTGAGTCAACCCGTCGTTGCAAGGGGAGTGAGTTCTAGCCAGATTACCCGGCTGTTTGGGGCTTCCAACAAATCGTCTTTTGCACGAATGGGTCTTGCTATTCTAGGAACTTTAGCCGTTGCAATTTTAGTTCGCAGTTTGGCTGATTCTCCTGAGAATTTACCGTGGCAAGTGAGCCGGACAATCACAGCGCCAAATACTTCTCTAGAGAGCGATCGCATCAGTACGGGCACTAAGCAGTTGAATCGGTGGTCATCCAGTCTTCAAAAGCAGCAAGGCATTGATCACATTGCCGCCGGAAACTATGACCAAGCTGTTGCTTCTTTTGAAGCGGCTCGGTCAGAAAATCCTAGTGATCCTGAAACGTTAATCTACTTAAACAATGCCCGAATTGGAGCCAATAAAGCCTATTTGATTGCTGCTGCTGTGCCGCTGAGTAATACGCTAGATTCGGCTCAGGAGATCTTACGGGGTGTAGCAGCAGCCCAAACTGAAATTAACCAGGCAGGAGGAATTCGGGGGGTGCCGCTGAAGGTAGCGATCGCGGATGACGGCAACCAGCCAGAAGTTGCTCAGCAGGTGGCAGAGAGCCTGTCCAAAGATCCCAATTTGTTAGGAGTGATTGGGCATGGCACCAGCGACACGAGCTTTACTGCCGCCCAAGTTTACCAAGATCAGCAGCTTGTGATGATTGCGCCAGTCAGTTCAGCGATGAAACTGGGAGAGGTTGGCAACTACATTTTTCGGACGATGCCGACGGATCAGCAAACTGCGAAAGCACTGAAAGACTATCTGGTCAGTGTTTTGCAGAAGCGCCGAGTGGTGATTTTTTCTAACTCCAACAGTAAATACAGCCAATCGTTAACCAGGGAGTTCAAAACGGCACTGGATTACAGCGGCGTGGCAGATATGGCAATAACAGAAGAAATTGACCTGTCTCGACCAGATTTTGATGCGGAAGATAGCGTGAATCGGGCGATCGCCAACAAAACTGAAGTCATTATGCTGGCACCCGACAGTGAAGTCATGGATAAAGCCATTCGAGTGATTGAAAGCGCCAATCGACGGATTCCCGTTTTGGGTGGAGATAGCATGTTCACGCCACGGGTTCCTAAAATTGCCAAAGATAAGGCAGTGGGAATGGTATTGGCGGTGCCTGTAGATGTAACGAATACGCCCTTTTTACAACAAGCTACAAAACTTTGGGAGCAAAAAGATTTGATCAGTTGGCGGACTGCCCTTGCCTATGATGCAACTCAAGCGCTGATTAAGGGGTTAAGCCAAGAACCGACGCGGGATGGAGTCTATCGCGCTTTATCAGAGCCTCGTTTTTCAGTCATCGGAGCCAAGGGCATAGTAAGCTTTCAGGTGAAACGCGATCGCGGACAGGCACCCAGCTACATCACCATTGCACCGCTGACTATAGGCTCTACCAAACGATATTTATTTACTCCCTTAACGCCTCGTTTTCCTAGTCCACCTTCATCCAAAAAACAGACCTCACCCTAGCCCTCTCCCAGCGGGAGAGGGAGCTAGTCAAGAATTGCAGAATTCCTTATAGACAGACACCAACATTCGTAATTTTGCTACCACTCAAATCGCTAGGACTGGTATTCCTGTTGCCGTTGCCTGCCCAGACCCAACCCGCACGAGGACTGGTCACTTCCAGCCAGAGTAAACCATCGCTAGATTTGCGGACATTGAGATTGGTATCGAATTTTTCAGCCGGTGCATAACCCACTCCAGCAAGTTTGCTATTTCTAGAGGCTTGGGAACGCAGCAAAACACCGTTCGTTCTAATTAGCGCGGGAGTTGGCAAAATGCGCCGACAAACGGGTGTTGCCTGGGCGAGTTCAATGGGTGCAGCTTGGGCAGATAGGTCTTGTGTGGGCACCGCGATCGCAGCGCTTGACCTGCCAAAACCTTCAATTCCACACCCAACCAACACAGCCGAAGCAAAAATCCCAGTTATTTTCTGAATAGACATGCAAGATACCTCACACCAAGAAAAGTATTCGCATCCAGCCTATCAGTTGATTTTGGGGATGTCACTAGTTAGATTTAGGCGTACCGACTTCTAAAACACTGGGGGTTGTAGACTGGGGCGCTTGCTGACGGAGGCGATCTGCCTGCTGTTTACGAAAATTAGCAGTTTCTTTGTCTAAGCTTTCCCGTTTATCGGAGGCAAAGTCTTCAGCACTCACAGAGGGTCCTTGTAGGGCGCGAAGCATCATATTTGTAAAGCTACTGGTTGCATCCCCAGATTGCCCAGAGAAAAAATTGGCATCGTCTTTGGCGCGGGAGTCTTGCAGGGGGGCGGCAATTTGAGCCTGAACCGAAACAGCCGTAAAACAAGGAATCGTTACGGCGATTAGCCCACCTAAAAGACAGTAAACAGAATAGCGAGTGGATTCCAGTTTTGATTGATTCATTTCAGGTCGTCTCCTCCAAGGGTGGCTAGCGATCGCAATTGTGTCATTGGCTCCCACTACTTTAGCGTGTTCCTCTTAGGACGGCGCTTTTTATAACTTTAAAAATTATGAGAGTGAAGGATTTTCGGGTAACGCGATTGCAGCCGTGATAATGCGATCGCATTCTTCCACAGGCTCCCGGCGTTCCATGGCAGCAACCAGCGCTTCATAGGCAGCCCAATGGGTCTCTAGTAAGGTTTTAGCCTGCAAGACGGAAAGTCGCTCCTTTTGTTGAGTGTCGGCGGTTGAAAAGCGAATTTGGTTCAGTAAGGCGCGCAGCTTTCCGCGATCGTCGTCGCCCCCTTCTGCATTGCCATACACCATCGCTTCAGCAGCACCGCCTGCCATCCAAATCGTACACAGGCGATCGAGCATGGAGGCTGATAATTTACCCTGCTGCAACTCTGCATCCAAAAACTGAGTATCAAATTGAACACCGCCCTGCCCTGGATGCCCCTTCTGCAAAGCTTCCCAGGCACTGAGGGTATAATCTGTAACGGGAATGCCCAACTGATGAGCTACTAAAAAGTGCCCTGCCTCATGTCGGGTAATTCGTGCCCGATGCTCTTTAGAAAATCCCGCTAGCCAATCCAACATCAACGTGGAACCGCGCCCTTGCCAGGTAAGAGTATCTAGTGCTGCCAATCCTAAAACGCTGGCTGTGGCGATCGCGGGCACCACTGGAGACAACCGCATCACCGGTCCCAGCAACGCGGACATGGTGATCACAAAGATAGAAATGGCAACCAGATTGAGGGACAACTGACTCATCGAGAGTAATTTGTAAGTGGCGATTAATATTTAGCCTAGCAACAAATGTAGATCGGTAGCGGTCGGCTGAGGCTAAATCTGCTCGTAGGTTTGAACAACGGATTATTTGCGCGGTTGCTCGGCTTCTTTCAAAACCTCTGGTGGCATTTGAATTCGACCAGAATTGTAATCATTCCAGACTTTTTGAAGTAACTTACGCCGTTCCGGGGCTGCATCTACATAGGCTTGAACTTCAGCTTGCAGCAGCTTTTTCATCACAGGTTGCTTGGCTAAAGTCAATAATTCTTTTAGTTCTGCTTCCGAAAAAGTAGCTTCTAGCCGCACTATGTATTTAGACTCTGCATATTTCCATCCTGCTTGTTGTGCCAAAATGCCTTGCAGCCACGCATGAAATTTTGGTCTAGTAAAGGGTGCAACGGTAATGTCAACACTATTGCCAAGGTACAGATCGTAATGCTGAGCGATGCCGATTTCTGAGAGAACGGCTCGTGCTAATTCCGACTTGGATTGCACCGTATTCCCTATTGCTGAACTTTGTTGGAAAGGTTCTGGCTGAGAGTTTGCTGTACAGGCGGCAAGCCCAATACAGACTACGAGCAGCCACCTTGAACGCCATGACTGAAGGTTGAACATAGGTCAGTCCTAACTCATTGAACGATGAGCGATTCGGCAAAAATTGAGCGATCGCTATTTTTTGATCCGTGCTTTATAAAATGTTTCGAGACTGGCGCGATCGCCTACAAAGCGCCAATGCCAGGGTTCGTAGTTCACACCCTGCTTATTATTTTTGGGAAACGATATTTCAAAGCTGTAGAAGGGTGCATTTGTTTTGAGCCATTTGAAAGCAGCCGTATTTTCAAAATCTGGGCTGAGGTGCATGGCAGGCACATTGCCATCCCCAATATCCAAGGCATAGCCCGTATGGTGTTCACTGTAGCCGGGAGGTGCGCTTACTTTTGCCCGTTCAGCGGCAACCTGCCCTCGTTCTGCTTTTTTGCCAAAAAACAGATAATCCTGATCGGGGAGTGTGCGAAAGCCGGAAAGTGGGACAAGACTTACTCCCTCCTGCTGGGCGGCGGCTTGCATCTCTTGATAGGCTTTGGCGGCGGCTTTTCGTAGCTTAATTGAGCCATCAGCAGTAATAGCGCTCAACTCGTTTTGAGTGGCTTCTGGATAGCGAAAGTGCCCTAGCATTATGTCTGTATTGACGGGTGTCGCTGTTGGCGATGATGTTGGCGATGCCGTTGGAGGAGTTGCTGTTACCGATTGAGCAGAATTGGCGGCAACTGCTGCACCGTCAGCCTGAGCTTGCTTGGAACGCTGAAACTGAACGGCTACCAAAATGCCACCCAGTAGGGCGATCGCGCCTAGCGTTGTCAAGCCTGCCATCAACATTGAACGATCCACGGTAGGCGGTGCAGCCGTGGGCGTGTCGCGGAGTGCAACCGGAATATCATCTGGCAGATGTTTCGTGACATCCGAGGAGTTGTCTGGTGCGCTAACCTTATCCAAGCGTTTGACTCCTGCTCTGTTGAGCGCCTGTTTCACGAGCAACATCTTAACACTAGGAACTGTAGACTGAAATCGAATTTTCCAATAAGCATTCAGTCACCTCATGCCATTTGACAAACTGCTGGCAATTTACATTCCGCTACTAGGCTGGACCGGGTTGGGCTGGATTTTAGGGCGACTATTACCCGCTCAGGCTCCTGTCGCTCTTGGCAAATTTCTCTTCTGGATTGGGGTGCCAATTGGAATTGTGGCGTTTCTGCGTCACGCGCTGATTTCTGCATCGCTGTGGATTGCTCCGATGGCTGCTTGGGCGGCGATTTTGTTGGGTGGCAGCTTGGCGTGGGTTTGGATGCAATATGGACAGCCGTGGATTCAGCAACGATTTGGCAAGAATAGGGGGGGCGATCGCGCCCGTTGGAACCGCAAAACCCAGGCAAGTTTTCTACTCACTTCAATGGTGGGCAATACGGGCTACATTGGGTTTCAGGTCTCTCTAGCGCTAGTCGGTTCAGACTATTTCGCTTGGGCAATATTTTATGACATGCTCGGCTCTACTTTAGGAGCGTATGGCTTAGGGGTGATGGTAGTTTCGCAGTGGGGCAATCCTCAAGCCAATGAACCGAACTGGCAGCGATCGCTAATCCCCCTATTGACTAATCCGGCGCTATGGGGCTTTGGTATAGGGTTAGCCGTTCGGGATATAGCAATTCCACCCGTTGCAGAGGCAAGTTTACGAGGGTTTGCCTGGGGCATAGTGTCGCTGTCTTTGGTGCTAGTGGGAATGCGCCTTAGCCAGTTAGCTTCACTCAAAAGCATTCAACCCGCTGCTTTCAGCCTCAGTATTAAAATGCTGTTGGTGCCGCTGGTGATTGGCAGCGGTTTATGGATTTTAGGAGTCCAGGGATTGGTGCATCGAGCAATTTTGCTGCAAATGGCGATGCCGCCTGCCTTTGCCACGCTGGTGATTTCAGAAGCCTATGATTTGGACTCTGAACTGGCAGTCACCGCGATCGCGATCGGTAGCCTCACCTTATTGCTGACCTTACCATTATGGCTATGGCTCTTTGGTGGATAGCCATAAGCTAGGAAAGCTGCGGTTCGCTAAGGGTATCTACATCAGCAGATTGATAAGTAGAATCACTCAAATCATCTTGCTTCTGTAAAGACTCTTGCTCAGGCAAAATGACTTTTTCCATCAAATATTCGATCGTTTGCTGCTTCACCCAACCCCGCGCCGCCAAAATTTCTCCAAAACGCAGCCCGTTTACTTTCTGATCATCCAACACCACGTTGACTTGGGCAGGCGTGAGTAAGCCAGCATCGACCAAGTACCCACCAATTCGTTTAGGGCGGAACGATGAGCGGGTCTCAGGGACTTGGGGGTTGTCATTCGTATCCATAAATTTTGCTCAAACATCTAAAGCGTAATGGCAGGTGATCAATCTGGTATCTACAGATATCTACTATTAGAGACATTACTTCATCTTAAAGATCGCTTTAGGGTTATGGCTAAACTTCATCAAAAACACATTTTCTTTAGTCTTGGTTGCGCTTTGCAAAAGTGATTGCATTACTTTGAACTCCAATCGTCTGATTTGGCAGTGTGGATAGTCACTAGTTCGGCGATCGACATTTGCTCGTAGGGTTCAAAGGGTTGATGAATCCAAGGATCGTCTTGCAAGTAGTCTACGTAATAGTCAGGAGTGATCACGGAACAGTGTTTGTACCAAAGTACGGCGGTGCGAACTTCTTCGATATAAAATCCATATTTGCGATCGAGCCAATCGAGGGTTTTCTTGAGCGTTACTCCAGAATCGACTAAATCATCCACCAATAAAATGTGGCTACCCAAATTTGCGGTAGTTTTGGTGAGATCATGAGAAAAAACTAGCGAACCGCGAGATTGATTGTTGCTGCCTCCATAAGACGCAGTAGACAAAATGGCAAGGGGCACATCATATAACCGGGATAAAATGTCTCCCACTCTTAAACCGCCTTTTGCCAAACAAATGATTTGATTAAACTGCCAGTTGGATTGATGTACCTTCACAGCCAGTCGCTCAATCGTGTGATGGTAATCTTCCCAAGAAACATAAAGATCTGGCATGGTCAAGCTCTTTGCATTGCAGAAGTCGAAGAGAATAATACAACTGTTGGCGAAATTTTACACATCTTGTTATGAACAATCCTGATTCCGAAAGCCCTAATTCTCGCCCACTCAGTTTTTGGACAAAAATGGCGTATGGAGCAGGCGATTTAGGTCCTGCGATTACTGCAAACATTGTGGTGGTGTTTTTATTGGTCTTTTTTACCAATGTGGCGGGCTTAGATCCGGGCTTGGCAGGTAGCATTTTGCTAATTGGCAAGATTTGGGATGCGATTAATGACCCGATGGTGGGGGCGTTGAGCGATCGCACTCAAAGCAAATGGGGGCGGCGCTTACCCTGGATGTTGTGGGGAGCCGTGCCTTTTGGCATCTTTTTCTTTCTGCAATGGGTTGTGCCCCAATTCAGCGACAATCCTAGCACCAACCAGTGGGGGCTATTTGGCTACTACATCGTCATCAGCATCTTCTCTAACGCTTTTTATACGGTTGTCAACCTGCCCTACACTGCCCTTACGCCCGAACTGACTCAAAACTACGATGAGCGCACCAGTCTTAATAGTTTTCGGTTTGCTTTTTCCATCAGCGGTAGTATTTTATCCCTAATTATTGCGCTAATTTTATTTGGAGTCTTTCCCAATGATCCGATTAAGCAATATTTGTTGATTGGGGGCGTGTGTGCAGTCATTTCCGTCTTGCCTTTGTATTGGTGCGTGTTTGGGATTCGGCACCGCGTGCTAGAAGGAGAAGCTCGCCGTCAAGCGAATCCATCCCCTCCCCAAACAATGACTTACCTAGAACAGCTAAAAGTTGCCTTTCGCAACCGCCCTTTTCTCTATGTGGTGGGAATCTATCTCTGCTCTTGGCTGGCGGTGCAAAATACCGTCGCTATCATTCCCTACTTTGTTCAAAACTGGATGGGGCTAACGGCTCAAGACTTTACCAAGGTGGTGATTGCCGTGCAGGTGACGGGCTTGGTCATGCTGTTTGTCTGGACGGCGGTGAGTAAGCGGGTTGGCAAAAAAGCGGTCTATTTTATGGGCATGTCGCTGTGGGTGATTGCCCAAATTGGTCTATTTCTTTTGCAACCCGGACAGGTCGTTTGGATGTATGTGTTGGCAGTCATGGCTGGTTTTGGGGTATCGACTGCCTATCTGGTGCCCTGGTCGATGATTCCCGATGTGATTGAGTTGGATGAACTGAATACTGGACAACGCCGGGAGGGGCTTTTTTATGGATATATGGTGTTATTGCAAAAGGTGGCGCTGGCGATCGGGGTATTTTTGGTCGGGCAAGCTTTGCAAGTTTCGGGTTTCCTAAAGACGGCTGCGGGTCAACCGAGTCCAACTCAGCCAGACTCAGCACTGTTGGCAATTCGGCTGATGATTGGTCCTATTCCAGCCGTGGTTTTGCTGATTGGGTTAGTCCTAGCATATTTTTACCCGATTACCCGCGAAGTTCACGCTGAGATTTTATTGAAGCTGGAAGAACGCAAACGGCAAGGAGTTTGATCAAGGGCGAGGGGTTAAAAGTTTCGAGTTTCGAGTTTTGAGTTTTGAGTTTCGAGTTTCGAGTTTTGAGTTTTGAGCTTCCTAACCTGGATGATTACTCCGTACTTCCCAACTCCGTACTTCCCAACTCCGTACTCATATCTCAGCTATAATGACTTGATAGTAAAGTTTTGTAACGAGATTATTAGGATGACCCAGCCAAATTTAGAAAAAATTGCGGCGGATCTGGAGAGTGAGAATGTGCGCGATCGCCGAATTGCGTTGGCAACGTTGCGAGATGTGCCGGCGATCGATGCGGTGCCGTTGATTAAAAAAGTGCTGCATGATGAAAATTTGCAAGTGCGATCGATGGCGGTGTTTGCTTTAGGCATTAAACAGACTGATGAATGCTATCCGTTGTTGCTAGATGTTTTAACGAATGAGCCAGACTACAGCATTCGCGCTGATGCAGCCGGAGCGTTGGGCTATTTGGAAGACATTCGTGCATTTGAGCCGCTGGTTCGCACTTTTTATGAAGATACGGAATGGTTGGTGCGGTTTAGTGCGGCGGTTTCGTTGGGCAATTTGAAAGACCCGCGTGCCTATGATGTGCTGATTCAAGCGTTGGATAGTGAGGAAGTGGTACTTCAGCAGGCAGCGATCGCGGCATTGGGTGAAATTAAGGCGATCGACTCTGTAGATCACATTCTCCGTTTTGCTCAGTCAGAAGATTGGCTGGTTCGTCAACGGCTTGCGGAAGCATTGGGACATTTGCCTACTCCAAAAAGCGTTTCCGCAGCAAAATATCTAGCAAAAGATAGCCATCCACAGGTTGCAGAAGCTGCCCGAATTTCACTAGAACGTTTGGCAGAAGTGATTGACTGACACTGCACTCGCTAAATATTAATACTGTTGGGAATACGAGATGGGAGTAGATAAGGATAAGAAATTCCTGTGGAAGCAACTCGCTTGTGGTTGCGATGAGTAATTTCTTGCTCGATCGCGACTAGTTCTGAGCGAAACTGCTCTAATATTTGGCGATCGCCAATATCTTTGAAGTCAATCAAGTCAGAACTGCCCAATCTGCCCCAACGAATGCCGCTGAGGGCAAAACTCAACTCAATTTGCCCCAAGTCTTGTTTCAGCGAAGGCAGTAGTTGATCGGTGGAAGTGCAGCAATCGGGGCGACAATAGGCTGCTAGCGGCGCATTGGGCGCATAGCCTACATAGTCAAATTGGCTAAAATTTACCGCTGCATGTTGAGGTCCACAGGTGAAAATTAATTGAGTTGTAATCTCAACCAGATTCTCTAAGCTATAAATCTCGGTTGGAAACCCTGGCACTCGTGGATAGTCGGGCAGTTCACTCAAATCTAGACCTGCTTGGGCGATCGCGTCGGTCGGTAGCCAAGAGGGAGCTTGCGGAAAATCACTCTGGGGGCGATCGCTAAGCGAACTGCCTAATTCTGCTGCCCAAGCTTGCAGATAACGATCCTGCTGCACCGATTCATCCGTTGGATAGTATTGCTGTAAAAACTGAGTCACATAGCGATGAATGGCATCCCATAGCAGCAGAGCATCATCTCGATAGGGAAACTCTGGCAAGAATTCGGACTCAATGCCTCGCTGGTGAATATTTTTGGGTAAAGCAAAATCTTGGAACGATCGCGATCGATAAGCCCGATTGATCAATCCAATTGAGGCTTGGCGGGTTGGAGCCATTAGAGTGTCGATCGCGGCTCCTTCCCCTAAAAGCACCGTATTGCCGCGATGATTAATGGCTAGCAAAAATTGAAAATGGGGATGCAGCAGTCGATATAACGGATGGCTGGTGGGCAACTGGCGCGCAGTCGCGATCGCAAAAGCTTCCATTGCCAGATGCGTATCACACAGGTGAGTAATCAACTCGTGATGGGTCACATCCGCCACTTGCACCCATAATTTTGCTTGCGTCCAAGCATCCCCTGAAGCACTGTGTGGGGTGATAACATGCCCAGTTTCAAGCTGAATTAACAGCGGTTCTAGCTCATTTTGAGTGCGATAAAATAGTGCAATAGGACTTCCCACATAGCGTCCGGGCTGCAAATCGGCAACCGCCAAGCTCTGCAAGATTGGGTAGTCTGCCACGAACAATCGATTCGAGATCGCCGCTTGCCCTAGATCAACGCGATCGCCATTAGCAAGCAAACACTCTAAACTACCCCAACTTTCTAGCAACGGCTGATCAACAGACTGGAGGCGACGCAGCACCATTGGGTTTTGTCCTGCAAGGCGCTGACGGGCAAACTCGCGATCGCTTAACCCACCATCCCGCTCATGGATATGAACAACGACGGGGCGAGATCGCCGATGTTGCTCCAAAACTTCATAAAATCGCGCTCTAGCTTGGGTTAGCTGAGTTTCTTTTGATGCTGCTTGTCGGGCTGATAATAATACCCCCGTCATATCGCGGCGATCGCGAACGAACCCTACCCCAAATTGCTCATCCGGCGGCAAATCAACATTAAACCAGCCCGACTGAAAAATTTCTAAATTAACGAGCTGCGTGGTGAGAAAGTTCCACAGTTCATCCGTTTTGTGAACGGTACGCTTCCACTGACTACCCAACAGACTCAAAGGCTGAGATAGCTTCCCCTGCTCAACCGCAGCTTGTCCTAGCCGAGTGGCAATGTACCGGACAACGCCATCCTCCCCAATAGGGGAAAAAAGACGCGCCGGACCTTGTTGATCTAAGCCAGTCGGATCATAGCGATAGTAACCCTGTTGAGAATTTGGAGGCGTATGAGAGGACATACCTTAAGAACCTGAAGCTGCTTCATTTTTGGGCGTTTCAGCCACATCCACAGAACTAGTTCCATTACTACTATTTGCCTGAAGCCGTTCTTCCCGCTTTTTCTTATCTGCTTTCAAAATATCTTCCATGACCGCTTGAGCCTGAATCATTTTCTCTAGGTTGCTACGATAAAGCTCTAAATCTTTCTGGATTTTGTCTTCGGGCACTCGCAGAGCCGCACAGACTTCCTTCAAAAGCTGATTACGCTGAACTTCATCTTTCGTTGCTGCCGCATCAACTGATTCAAGTAAGGTGAACAGCCCAATTGCAAATAGCCGACTGTACTTAAATTTAGGATTGTTGGCGATCGCTTTGAACTGTTCCTGTAGCTCATCACCCGATGAGATCGTGGCAGCATTTTCTACCCAAGACACCAACTCTTTTGTGGAGCCAATTGAGTGAGCAAACGTTGTTAAGCGGTCTGCATCGCCTTTATAGCGTTGAGGATCATCTGGCAGTGATTGGCACAGGCAGTTAAAAATCGCATCCTTATCTTGCTCAGGGCGATATCCTTGCATAAAACGATCCAATGAAGCAACTACTCCCAAGGCGTAGATTGGGTCATAGTGATAATCTACATTAACTGTAAGTAAATGCATCTCCACCATTAATTCTTCAACCACCCGACGATAAATCGAATTAATTGGGCGAGTATGGCAGGAGTAAAAAGCTCGCTTAGTATCTGAAACGGTACGGACAGTATTCACAGTAGAATTTTGGTGGTTGATCTCTTCTTTATTCTCGCTCGTGATGAGACGTTTGCCAAGTTTTGTTAAAAAAGTAGCAAATCGACAACTTCACCCCTTTCCTTTTGACAATTCAAAATTAAAAACTCAAAATTGAGAACTCAAAACTCTTCCCTTTTCTTTCCTCACCATGCCCCCTTCCCCCAACCTGCTCACCCTAGCCTCTTACCTTACAGGCGAATTTGAGAATTCTAAGCAAGCGGCGGCTGAACCTGTTTGGTATGTTCACTTGCGGCTATGGCAGCGTCCAGTGGCACTTTTTGGTGAAGACAGCATCACGCTCTTTGCTGAACAAGCAAGTGTTATGAATTTGCAAAATCCCTATCGTCAGCGCTTGATGCGATTACAACCTGCATCCGAATCTCTTCAGGCTCTACAAATTCAATATTATGAATTCAAAGATCCAACTAGCGTGAAAGGGGCTGGAAGTAACCCAGATGTGCTTAAATCGATCGCGCTTGAACAGATTAGAGTGTTACCGGGCTGCATTTTGAATGTAAGACTTGGGGAGGGCGATCGCTTCATTGCAAAACCTCCAGAGGAGGCTCGTTGTTGCTTCAGCTATCAAGGAGAAGTGCGGCAAGTGATCCTTGGTTTTGAAGCAAGCGCTAATCAGTACTTAACCTACGATAAAGGGATAGACCCAAAAAGCAATAAAGCTTTATGGGGGGCAATGATGGGTCCCTATCAGTACACAAAGACTCAAGATTATAGCGATGAACTATCTAAAAAGATAAACGAGACTTAGCTAGCAATCCCACGGGGAACGCCTTCTAAAGCTTCCTCTTCAGTATCAAAAATTTCAAATACTGAATCCATCATGGTTACTTCAAACACTAACCGCGCTTCAGGATGAACATTACAAATGCGGAAGCTCCCTCTCACCTTGTCAGCATCTCGCATTCCAGCAACCAAAGAGGTTAACCCGGAACTATCAATAAAATTAACCTGACCCAGATTGACTACCACATGCCGACTTAGCTTGGATATACATTCCTGTAGCTTAAGGCGAAACTGCCATGCAGTAGTAATATCCAAACGCCCAGTTGGAACCAAGACGATTACAGTGGTGCCATCCTGAGTGGTATGGTTTTTTTGCTCCATATGAATCGATTTTTGCTCCATAGGGATCAGTCCCTTCTCCTAAACGCAGTGGATATCTGGGTGACGACTACGGCTCAACCTAAATTTTGACACAAGTCTACTCAATAGCAACAAACTTTGTTGAATAAAATTTGTTTCCTTGTAGTCTAACCCACCCCCTAAGAATTTGGCAGAGTCCAGTTAACCCAATCTTGCGGTTTGAGGAAGGTTGTATAAAGGTCAGCTTCTGGGGTATTAGGTTCCGGTTCATAGCCGTATTCCCAACGGACTAGGGGAGGCAAAGACATGAGAATGGATTCAGTGCGCCCGTTGGTTTGTAAGCCAAAGATGGTGCCCCGGTCGTATACAAGATTAAACTCAACGTATCGTCCACGCCGATAAAGCTGGAAGTTGCGTTGGCGATCGCCATATTCTGTGGCTTGACGTCGCTCCGCGATCGGCACATAAGCGGGTAAAAAGGCTTTTCCACAATCTTTCACAAAGGCAAAGATATCTTCCCAACTGCGTCCTTGAACATCGCCGACTGATTGACTGTAATGAGCGGCAGGGGTATCACTATGAGAGCCGGGATAGGAGATGGGATACAGCTTGCCCTGATTATCTTGATAGTCGAAAAATAATCCGCCAACCCCACGGGTTTCGTTGCGATGTTTCAGGTAAAAATATTCGTCGCACCACAGCTTAAAGGCAGGATAGTAGTGGGGATCGTGAGCATCACAGGCTTGCTTGAGAGTGCGGTGAAAATGCACTACGTCTTCTGCAAAGGGGTAGTAAGGCGTGAGATCAATGCCGCCGCCAAACCACCATACGGAACCCGCTTCAAAATAGCGATAGTTTAGGTGAACGGTGGGAATGTAGGGATTGCGGGGATGCAGCACCATTGAAGTGCCCGTTGCATAAAATCCGTGCCCAGCCGCTTCCGGACGCTGAACCAAAATCGAAGGCGGCAGGTCTTTTCCCCAGACTTCAGAGAAATTTACCCCGCCTTGCTCGATCATGTTGCCATCCCGTAAGACGCGCGATCGCCCACCACCGCCTTCTTCGCGAACCCAACTGTCTTCACGAAACTTACCAGTTCCATCTGCTTGCTCTAAGCCGCTGCAAATTTCGTCTTGCAGATTGCGTAATAACTGACTGACCCGCTCACGAGAGTCACTAGGAGGAAGAGCATTATCAACGATGGCTGCTTCAGAAGTAAAAAAAGCTGTCATACCCACCCAATTCCTGATACAAACTGGTCTATAGTGTGCTGAAACTTGCGAACCAAAAAACAGATGATTTCTGCGCTTATTGCACGTTTCAATTCGATAGGAGTCAAACTGAGACTATATTCTTACCTAAAATCGCACTTAAATCTCAAACAATTCGAGTTAGATTGAGAAGTCTTAAGAACGAATAAGTAAAGTATTAAACGGCTAAACTTTGGCATTCAAGCTTTCTAAGCCTACCGCGAATTGGTGCTGCAACCATGGATTGTTGCAGCGGTTTAAACTGTTGAAATTTACAGGCAAGACAGACGAATCAGTCAATAATCTTACTAGGTGACCTGTTTGAGCGATCGCGCCTAAACGAAGAATTTGTAGAAAACCTACGTTGGAACGATCTTTTAGGTACAGGGTTCTGGATAAAATAGAGGATTATTAGAATAGGCTTCGATAAAAGAGGACTCAGCCATGTCTAGCGGTCTATTTAATTTCAATCCTCGTGACAAAGCTGTCTCGCAAACGCCTCTCGTTAGAACCTATCAAGCGCTGAGTTCTGCTTCGGTTGAAGACTTGTGGAACAAGATTACAGACCTTGAAGATGTATCTTGGCATCCGATTATTGCTAGCACTAATGTTCCTTATGGATTAGTGGTCAAACCTGGTTTGATCTATCAAGCTTTTACCCGGCTGATTCCAATTCCAATCCAAATTTTTGTAGAGCGTGTTCGTCCTCAAGAGGCGCTCAGTGTCCGCATTTTGGTTTTGCCAGGGTTAGAAGAACAGGTCACTTATCGGGTGGAATCAACTGTTTGTGGAACCTGTGTCTCTTATTCGGTGACGCTGCGTGGATGGTTAGCCCCAATGTTATGGTCGCTGATGCGTCCCTGTGCAGCCCAGGTGGCATTGAAGTTAGTGCAGTCGGCAGAACAGTCGATCGTACAAGCTGTGTCTAGCAATCTCAAACCGTCTAAGCGTGACTGCTTTGATTTTTAGCCAGAAGATCGGATGTGTTGACTGTTGAAAGAAAGCTAGTAAGGTTGCGATCGCGATTTTACTCAGCAGTTCCATTGAGTTACTGGGGATCAGCAGTTTTGTGAAGTGTCTCTATGAATTAGGACGATTCTATTTTGGAAACACCCATGCTAATCAGGATCACTGTTCAAGCAGTATGAAGGACGATAATCGTCCGTTATTTCTTATTTTTCAAGAATTTTTGCGTCTTAACCTATTCATCCGTTGCTATAGTCTATGACCTGTCGTGAAATGAGTTTATGAAGGGTGGAAGCAAATATCAGCCACTATTGGAGTATTTACAGCAGAGCGATCGCGCTGAAGTGGTGATAACCTTTGCAGATATTGAAACGCTCATGGATGCGCCCTTACCCGATTCTGCCCGCCACAATCGGGCATGGTGGAGCAATCGTAGCAAAGGAGCGCTGCAAGCCACTGCTTGGATGGGTGCAGGCTATCTAGTCAAAGATCTAAATTTTTTGGATGAACAGGTTACCTTCCACAAACCGCCTCAAGTCTACAGAGTGCAGCGCGTAAATGACGAAATTCAGTGGAACGGAGAGTTAGTCAAAGCGTTGCGATCGCACATGCAGCTAACCCAAGCAGGTTTTGCAAAAGAACTCCGCATCCGCCAGCAAACCGTTAGCGAGTGGGAAAAAGCGGTCTATGAACCCTCGCGAGCGTCTTCAAACTATCTAACTCTGGTTGCTGAGAAAGCCAAGTTTACGCTTGAGTCAGAAGATCCTTAAATTACCCTGCGGGAGTTCAGGAGCGGTTTGGGGAATACCAGAAGCAGATCACTGGAATTTTACCCACGCAACCCATGACACGCCATAAAATTACGACCCTGATCGATCGCACAACCGGACAAAAAATCAAATTCGGTGGCTTTCAACCCGCTAACGGCAAAAAACCACCCAACTCTCAAAAATACTCCAGCGATCGCTTCCAGTCTGACCAATTGCCCCCCCGTGTTGATTTGCGCCCCTACATGACCGCCGTCGAAAACCAATCCCAACTCAGCAGTTGTGTTGCCAACTCAATGGCTGGAGCCTACGAATATCTGGCAAAACGGGCAAATGGTGACGCTGGCGATGTCAGTCGCCTATTTATTTACTACAACGCCCGTGCCTACGAAAACAGTAAAGAAGATGTGGGCTGCATGATCGTCTCTGCCATTCAAGTACTGCAAGAACATGGAGCCTGTAGCGAAGCAACCTGGGCATATGATGAAGCGCAAGTCAACGTGCAACCCCACGATGCTGCTTACGAGGAAGCCCGTAATTTTTTGGTGCAAGAAGCTCAAGAAATTGAATGTGACCTAACCGCCATGAAGAGTTGTCTCGCTGAAGGCTTCCCCTTCGCCTTCGGACTCAAGCTTTTCCATTCTTTCGACAAAGCCCAAAAGCACGGCATTGCTCCGGTTCCTGCCCCCTCTGAACAAGGACGTACAGAACACGGCTGGCACGCCATGCTATGCGTCGGCTATTCTGACCAATCGCAAGCATTTATTGTTCGCAATTCTTGGGGCGAAGACTGGGGCGAAAAGGGCTACTGTTATGTGCCCTACAGCTACATGACCAATCCTGAACTATGCCAAGAGCTATGGGCGGTTCGCGCGGTGAGCGATCTAGATTTTAGTCAAGGCGTATGGGTCGAAGACGATTTTGCCGTTGCAGATGCCATTTTCGACCTGTTTGGCGATGAACTAGAGACAGACACAGAATCAGCTTATACCTATGATTATGTCGAGTATGAGGACGAATCAAGTGAAGAATCTGAGGAAGGCTTTGAGGATTATGAAGAATCAACTGAAGCCGTAGACGCTGATGACGAAGAAACTGAAGAATATTCGGAGGAGACTGAAGCCGTAGACGCTGATGACGAAGAAACTGAAGAATATTTGGAGGAGTCCGAAGAATCAACTGAAACTGTAGATGCTGACTACGAAGAGAGTGAAGATCCGTCTGAAGAATACCCAGAAGAAACTGAAGAATATTCAGAAGAGACTGAAGAATATTCAGAAGAGACTGAAGAATATTCAGAAGAGACTGAAGAATATTCAGAAGAGACTGAAACTGTAGCTGATGACTATGAAGAGAGTGAAGATCCGTCTGAAGAATACTCAGAGGAAGACTCTGGTGAGGAAGAAAGTGAGGAGTATGAATGAAAAGGAAATAGAAGATAGCAGCGAAGACTATGGGGAAGAAGAGGAATAAAAGCCCTAGAGACTTGATTCCGGGTATGTAAAATAACCTGAGTTCGGGATAAGGAAGGGGCAAAACAGGTAGGGTGAAAGTGCCAACTTATCATCCATCTGAATTACCCC
>NZ_JBFPDP010000051.1:0-31950 GCF_040830845.1 Sivoneniella epilithica UHCC 1019 | reverse complement strand
TCCTCACCACTACCCCTTGACTTTCAAGACAGCATCTACATCCCCTAACCCCTTCTCCCAAAAAGGTAGAAGGGGAGCAAGAACGGTTTAAAATCCCTCTCCCGCTCTGGGAGAGGGATTTAGGGTGAGGGGGGTTGGGATAGTCGCCCATCGCGTCAATTTGTATCTTTTTCTTCTTAAGGCGGTAAATACCCGTGTTCTAGGGCGTGAAGACCGATCCGGGCGATCGCGTTCCTGTCTTTACAATAGAGACAGTTATCTATAAAAATTTCTATCTCAGGGGGACTTATGCAACCAACCGACCCCAATCAATTTACAGAGAAAGCGTGGGAAGCGATCGCCCATACGCCTGATGTTGCCAAACAAGCGCAGCAGCAGCAAATTGAGTCGGAACATCTGATGAAAGCGCTGTTAGAGCAAGATGGGCTTGCTAGCAGTGTGTTCAATAAGCTAAATGTGCCTGTGTCGCAGGTGCGCGATCGCACGGAAGACTTTATCCGCAAACAGCCCAAGATTTCGGGTGCAGGCGGCAGTGTTTATTTAGGGCGCAGTTTAGATACGTTGTTTGATCGCGCCGACAATCACCGCAAGCAATACGGCGACGAAGTAATTTCGGTTGAGCATGTTTTGCTGGGCTTTACCAAAGACGATCGCTTTGGCAAAGCGCTATTTACAGAATTTAAGCTGGATGAACCGAAACTCAAGCAGGCAATTGACCAAATCCGAGGAAACCAAAAAGTGACCGACCGCAACCCAGAAGGTAAGTATGAAGCGCTGGAAAAATATGGGCGTGATCTGACCGAAATGGCAAGGCAGGGCAAACTTGATCCGGTGATTGGGCGAGATGATGAAATTCGCCGCACGATTCAAATCTTGTCGCGTCGCACGAAGAATAACCCCGTGCTGATTGGGGAACCGGGCGTGGGTAAAACCGCGATCGCGGAAGGATTGGCGCAGCGGATCATGGTGGGCGATGTGCCCGAATCGCTCAAAAATCGCAAGCTGATTGCGCTGGATATGGGCGCCCTGATAGCTGGAGCCAAATATCGCGGTGAATTTGAAGAACGCCTGAAAGCGGTGCTAAAGGAAGTCACCGATTCCCAAGGGCAGTTAATTCTGTTTATCGATGAAATCCATACCGTGGTGGGTGCTGGCGCAACTCAGGGCGCAATGGATGCGGGCAACCTACTGAAACCGATGCTGGCACGGGGTGAACTGCGCTGCATTGGTGCGACGACCCTGGATGAGTATCGCAAATATATTGAAAAAGATGCCGCCTTGGAACGGCGTTTTCAGCAAGTGTTTGTGGATCAACCCACGGTGGAAGACACGATTTCCATTTTGCGCGGTCTGCGCGATCGCTATGAAGTTCACCACGGGGTCAAGATCTCCGACAGTGCTTTAGTGGCAGCAGCCGTGCTTTCGACGCGGTATATTAGCGATCGCTTTTTACCCGACAAGGCGATCGATTTGGTGGATGAATCCGCTGCCAAGCTGAAAATGGAAATCACTTCCAAGCCAGAAGAACTGGATGAAGTCGATCGCAAGATCCTCCAGCTTGAAATGGAGCGCTTGTCTTTGCAAAAGGAAACCGACCCGATTTCGCGCGATCGCTTGGAACGGCTGGAAACAGAACTGGCTAACTTGAAAGAGGAGCAAAGTACGTTTAACGCCCAGTGGCAGGCAGAAAAGGGCAAGATTACCAAGATCCAAACCCTGAAGGAAGAGATTGATCGCGTCAGTTTGGAAGTGCAGCAGGCTGAGCGAGATTACGACCTCAACCGTGCCGCCGAACTAAAGTATGGCAAACTCACCGACCTCAATCGCCAGTTGCAAGAAGCCGAACAGCAGCTAGCCGAAGCGCAAACCAGCGGAAAATCTTTGCTGCGGGAAGAAGTGACTGAAGCGGATATCGCCGAAATCATTTCTAAGTGGACGGGTATTCCGGTCAGTAAACTGGTGGAATCGGAAATGCAAAAACTCCTGCATTTGGAGGATGAACTCCATCAGCGGGTGATTGGTCAAGATGAAGCCGTGACTGCGGTTGCCGATGCGATTCAGCGATCGCGCGCTGGACTGGCTGACCCCAACCGTCCGATCGCCAGCTTCATCTTTTTAGGTCCTACTGGCGTCGGCAAAACCGAGTTGGCAAAGGCGTTAGCAGCGTTCTTATTTGACACGGAAGAAGCGATGATTCGCATCGACATGTCCGAATATATGGAGAAGCACGCCGTCTCGCGCTTGATTGGTGCGCCTCCCGGCTATGTGGGCTATGACGAAGGCGGGCAACTGACGGAAGCGATTCGCCGTCGTCCCTATGCGGTTGTCCTGTTTGATGAAATCGAGAAAGCCCATCCTGATGTGTTTAACATTCTGCTGCAAGTGCTAGATGACGGACGCATTACCGATGCCCAGGGTCACACGGTGGATTTCAAAAACACCATCATCATCATGACCAGCAACATTGGATCACAATACATTCTCGATGTCGCAGGCGATGACGACCAGTATGAAGAGATGCGGAGTCGAGTCGTGGAAGCGATGCGATCGCAATTCCGCCCTGAATTTCTTAATCGGGTGGATGAGTTCATCATCTTCCACGGCTTACAAAAATCCGAACTACGGAACATCGTCAAACTGCAAACTCTGCGTTTAGAGCAACGTTTGGCAGATCGCAAAATGTCGCTGAAGCTGACCGATGCCGCGATCGACTTCATTGCCGAAGTCGGTTATGACCCCGTGTATGGCGCTCGTCCACTCAAACGGGCGATCCAAAAGGAACTGGAAACCGCGATCGCGAAATCTATCCTACGGGGCGATTTTCACAACGGCGACACCATCTTTGTGGATGTCGGCGAAAACGAACGCCTCGCCTTTCAGCGCCTCCCGGCTGAAGTGTTAACGACTCAGTAAAAATAGGTTGATGTGAGCAAAGGGCGATCGCTTCAGAAATGGGGCGATCGCTCTTTGGTGAAACTACTGCGCCATCAGCAAACAGCAGCCGACTATACCTTCTGGTCAGAGATGCTTATACAGGTTGTAAGGATTGACCAAATAATTGCGGCTTTGGCAAGGGTTGATTGTCGTCCATCGCAGATTCAGTTAAAAGTTCCAAAACCTCACGGGCATTTTGTAGAGCCTCTTCGTAAGTATCCCCATGAGTATGGCAATAGTCGCCCCATTCCGGAAAACTAACGACATAGCACTGATCCTCATCTGACCACTGAATAATAATCGTGTAGTGACTGTTCATGTATCTTCCTCTTCCATTTCAGCCAGTCGCTTAAGAGCATTGTCCACATCTTTTTCTTGGTAAAGCTTGGCATCACTGCCGTCTTTTCCTGAAAGAGTCAGCTTTCCTGACAATAAGGGATGTGACCATTTGGTGTGGCTACCTTTACCAGAGCCACAAGTAAATCCTGTCTTCAATAATAGGCTTTTTAACTCCCTAATTTTTCTAGGCATCCTCTACGCTGTACTCCGCTCTCCTGCCATTTTACATTTTGAGTTGCAACGCTCCATACACCGCCGCCAATGGAATACCCAACTTCGTTGCCAGGGCGATCATGCAAACAATAATCGACCTTTCGGTTCGGGAATGGATCGCCCCAATTCTTTCGCTGTCTCAATCCACTCCTGAATAACGATTTCAGCATTTTGCACCGCTTCTTGGTATGTTGCACCATCGGCTACACATCCCGGTAGCTCTGGCACTTCTGCAATGAAGGCTTGATCGATTTTGCTCCAGTAGAGAATCATTTCATAGCGAATTGTCATCTGTTTCTCCTGTTTGATATTTCAAAATTACAGCCCGAACTTGTTTAACTTGATAGGCTTTGGCTTTTCCTTGCTTGGGCTGAAGGTTGAGAATTTCTTCGATTCCGGCTTTCGAGAAAATATGATGACTGCCGCGTATTCGTTCTTCAAAATTTAGACTGTGTAACAGTTGGCGTAGCTGGTCGAAGGGAATGTTAGCGTCAGAGTTTCCCAGCAAGATTTTGATCAGTAGTTTGTCTCGCTGGCTCATTCAATTGCCCTCTTTACTATCACTCTCCTTCCCTCTATCTTCAATTGCTAATAGCAACGCCTCACACTCCGCCGCCAACGGAATGCCCAACTCTGTCGCCAGCGCCAATGCTTGCTGACAATACTGCTGCGCCACCTCAGCCTCGCCTATAAATTGATGTAACATTGATAATTTTTTGAGTGCTACGGCTTCCCTAGCCTTATTATCAATCTTTTGAAAAATTGCTAATGCCAAACGAATACAGTTTAATGAGTCTTGATATTGCTCCAGTTTGAATTGGGTAGATCCTATATTGATAAGAGCAGTTCCTTCAAGTGCTAGATCGCAAATATTCTGACTAATATCTAGCGCCTCTTTGAAAAAAGTCATTGCTTCAGAATATTTCTCAAACGTATATGAAGTGGCTCCAAGATTAATCAAAGCTGTTATTTGATCGATATAATTACCATTTTCCCTTGACACATAAAGATATTTCTGAGAATAGGCGAAACTTTTATCTAGTTGATTAATTTGGCGGTAGCAAAAACCAAGATTTCCTGAAATGTCACCTTCTAGTTTGCGATCAGGAATTTCTTTTGCTAATTTGAGTGCTTCTTGGTAATAGTTGATTGCCTCCGCATAAGTGTCTAATTTAGATCGTAATTCTCCCAGATTTTTTAGCGTTATTAACTGCTGGTAACGATCGCCAATCTTTCTAGCTATTTGCAAACTAGACAAATATGCTTGAGAGGCGCAATCGTACTCATTCAGTGCCGCATATACTTGACCAAGAGAACCTAAAGTCGCACATTCGCTCCTTAAATCAGAGGAATGCTCAAGAATTGCTTTACTTTCCTCCAAGACTTTCTTTGCTAATTGATACTTGTGCTGACTTTTGTAGACTAGACCTAAATGTCGAAGACAAACTGCCTTTCCACAAAAATCTTCAATTCTCTCTGCGATTTCTATTCCTTGGTTTGAGCAGCATATTGATTCGTCATATTTTTTAATTTCTTTATAAACAAGTCCTAGATTTTGAAGAATAGTACATTCAGATTGCAAATCATCTTCTTGTTTTGCAATTTTGAGTCGTTGCAAGTAGAAAGAAAGTGCTTGCTCAAAGTTTCCAATTGACAGATAAGCATTACCCAGATTGTGCAGAATTACTTTATTTGAATTTTCATCGAGTTGATCTTCTACTTTTTTATAGAGACTGATTTGCTCCTGATAATAACTCCAAGTATTTAGTTGGTTATGTAGTTGCTCCTGAGTAGGTGTATCAAGTCGATTAGCTATTAAGGTATAAGCATCATGCCATCGTTCTGTCTCACAATAATGGTGAAATGCTTCTAGGTAGCCGCGCACAGTTTCTAGGTTGGGAGCATTATTAGGAGGTTCATAGGCGGTAAGCCAGAGGTGGGCGGCTTGGCTTTCGGCAGTTTCCCATTTAAAGGTGTCGGCTTTGAGTAGGTCATAGGCAACGTCTCGAATCAGGTTGTGTTGGCGGATGAGAAATTGCCCTTGGTGAATGCCTTCTCGCTCGATTAAGGCGCGATCGCCCAACATCCGATAAGCTGCTTTTTGTTGGTAGGTCGTGCAATCTCCAATCATCACCAGCCAAAACTTTTTCGGAACGGGGCGGCGAAACACGGCACTGCGACAGAGTAAATCGAGAGCATCCGCAGGGAGTTGTTTTAAGGATCTCTTGATGCGTTCTCGAACTTGGCGATCGAGGGCTTCGTTGTAGTCCATCTCATCTAGGCGAGTGGCTTGTAGTTCTCTGGCAACTTGCTCAAATTCAGGTTGATACTCTTTCCAATAGCCATCAACACCGCCCGGAAATTCCTTTATATCTTCAGCAATCACCTTCAGAACTAGCGGATGACCCTCATAGGTTTCGGCAATGTAGGTGAGAATATCCTGATTGATTGGTTCTACAGCAATACCGCGTTTGGCAAAGAATTCGAGTCGTTGCTCAACCTCCGAAAGTCCAGTCAGACGGATTTCTGCCCAAGTATTGGGGTAGCGATCGCCAAACTCAACCAGCGCAGTCGGAAACGCCTGAGAAGTCAATACTAGACGGCTGATAATACCAGATTCAGTGAGGTAATGCTGAAAAAAGACTGCCCAGTAAGGATCATCAAATTTAGTCGGCTGTTCAGGATTGAGCAAGCGTTCCAGCGAATCTAGCTGAATCCAGTAGAAATGAGATGTCAGCTTTTGCAGGAGTCGTTTGGCTAATTGTTCAGGATTATTCCGTCCCTGCGGGTCAAGGTCATGTATTCCCATTTTGGATAACAGGTCAGCGGCAACAGAGGCAAAACCTGGACTTTGCCCCTCCAAAATTTCCAGATAAATCCATTGAAACGAAGGGTCGCTTTCCCAAGCTTGGCTAGCAAGGCATTCTCCCAACGTCGTTTTGCCAATCCCAGAAATGCCCGTAATCCACAGTAAACGGATTTGTCCTTGCAATTTGGTAAGAAGATCGCTGACCGCCGCTTTCCGTCCTACCCAGGTTTGCTGCTTGTATGTCGATGGCATGGGCGGCTTTAGCACCGTCCTCCCTGATTTCAGCCGTTTCTCCAGTGCGCCTTTAAAGTTCGTTTTGCTGACCTTTTCCTGTAACGCTTCAGAAAGCAAGTCCCATAGCTTCTTACCCACATTTTTGATGTGCTGAGTAGTGTAGCCGTAGTCTTTCATATCCTCGTAACCATTGCCTGCTAAGGACTCACGCAAAATCATGCGCTGTATGTCCGTTAGAGGATTGCCAGCATGAGCAAGCAGCACTTCATCAGCGATTTGAATAGCTTCTTCTGAAGTCATGGGTTTAGCAAGACGATGATTGTCTCGATAATAACCTTACTTTTTCGGAACTTCTCGTAATGACGTAGGCAGAGCGGGTTGCGAGAATTGGCACATCCAGTTCAAGGTCACTCAAATGAATCAACAACAGCCCACGTTAACTCAGCAAACAGTTCTATCGATCGCCCCCATCGACCCCAAACCCATCATCCAATCCGAATCTCCGACCGCAGTGATTTTGGCGATCGCCATCCTCATCTCGATCCTGATCAGTGGCATCACAGGATTGATGCGTCGATAGCTGTCCTTGAGCGATCGCTCTAATCACAGCGGAGATCGCGGTTCAAGGGACGATCGCTTTTTTAGAAAGGAGCGATCGCCCCTTCACCCAACTGCCTCAGCAACTCCCTGGCAAAAGTAGCTGACATCGGCATCGTCAATCGGGGATTGGCTAACTGATAAATCACCTCGCTCAATTCATCTACAACGCCATTTTCATAGCTGATGTCTTCCCGTCCTTCGATCGCATTTGCCCAGTCTTCGACATCCACTTTAGACAGTTCACTATCCAGATAGCGAGTTAATACTGTTGCAATGTGTTGTCGGGTTAGAGTAACCAACGGGCGATCGCTATCCCAGCCAAACGTTGCCAATGTCGAGGTAATTTGCCGCAATGGTTGGTCAAAACTCAACAGGGAGTCGAGCAGTTCAGTTCTCGTATTCATGGGAATTTTTGCTTAACGTGGACGATGCTGCCATCCGAGGCGTAGGTTGTTTTGGTATACGAAAGTGTAACGCCAGCCTGATCAACTTGCTTTTCGTAGGTTGCAAACGAACCAGGAATGTTTGTAGCTGGAACGTTTGATTGAAATGCCTTGCTACCCTTGGGCAAATCGTAAACTCTAGCGGGACTTGCATTCTTGGGCAAGCTGTTCTGAAAACGCATGAGATTAGCAGTCTGCTCTACAGTGAGTGACACGTATACAATCAGCCTACATTAATCCTTCATAATCTAGAATATATACCCAGCGATCGCCCCTTTTGAAAAGAGCGATCGCCCAGTTTTGTCTTTACACAGCAACCACAGTTCCTTCAGCCATTACAGGTTCCGCTTGAGTAGATTCGCTCTCCTCTTCAGGAAATCGCACATTGTCCAAATCAACATCAATCACAGTCATTGCCAAGCCTGCTTTGGGCAAGTTGTCGCTGCTAGAAATGTAAGGACTGGGTTCCACTGCTCCGGTGCAGATAATTAACGATCCTTTTTTCAAAAACTGGAGTTTGCGCCATGCCGCCGAGCCTTCCCAAATGCTGAGCGATACGGTGAATGAATCTTCTCGACTGCGCGGTTTGCGGACGTAGATCGTCGCCTTTGCGACCCTCGCTTTCTCGCCACTTTTCAAATCTACAGTTTTAATTTCCGCATCTGCTGCCAGATGTCCACTGACGATCCACTTATTTAAGCCTACGCTCGACATAAAAGCACCTCCAATAAAATATTCCTTTTCTGTAGAGTTCCCTACGGAGGGTTGTTGCTAACAGCAATCTCCTTTTCGCAATCTTTATAGCAGTATGAGGAAAGGTCAAGACAACACCCGTCTGTTATTACTTATTTCTCAAGAATCTTTGTCTCCTAACCTATTCATCCGTTGCTATACGTGCTTAAAATGCTATACGTGCTTAAAATTAAGGAGCAAGGAATCAGTACATCAGAAACCTTGCTCCCCAAAACTTTGATCAAGACTCTCACAACAATCTTAGTTTTCGACTTTTAGCTTTTCTTGACGATTTTTCTTACGACGAACTGCTGCACCGACTGCCCCAGCAATCAGAACGCCTGTCATAGTGGTAGGCTCTGGGACTGCGCTTGCCTCAACGAATGGCTCAATTTGTCCCCGAACTTCACCGCCTGGAAACAGAGTTGAGTGAAGATTGAAGTAATAGCCACCATCCAAAAAACTGCTAAAGACATTTTGGGGTGTGGTTCTGCCAGCCGCAACGACATCAGCAGAAGTCCAGTCTCCAACAATAGTGCCTGATTGGGTGCCCAAAAAACTGGGAAGATTATCCAAAATATGCACAACGGGACCATTAGTACCGCGATCGCCTAAATGGATATGTCCATCAGCCAAAAAACCTTCCAGGCTAGAGTAGTTGACGACGTAGCTGAAAACCCAGTTCATTGGATCACCAACTAATGCGCCTGTGGCGCTTGCGGTTGCGGAACTATCGCTAAAGTTAGGAGCAACTTCTTGCTTCGCTTCCAAAGGGACAGAGTAATTAAAAGTTGCCGCTTCAACTGCCACCGGAGAGAGAACAGTTGCAGCGCTTAAAAATCCAAGGGCTAACAGTTGTTTCATGGTAAAAATTCCTAAAATCTACAGAGATTGAGCAATGCCTGTGAAATACAAAACGAAATGCAAAACGCATTTCAAGTGGCAATACGGAGTGTTTGACAATCTGGATCTGTTTTATCCGAAGAACTGCTGTGCCAACTGCTGACCGCTGAAAGCCCTATGAAACAGGCGATATAATCACAAAAATCTTGAGCTTCATAGGAGCTTTATCTTAGTTGCTCAATATTTCACATAAGCTTTACTTTTGATAGAAAGTGCTAAGTCTTGGGCTTACAAGTGATTCCGTTTTGAGTTTTGAGTTTTGAGTTTTGAATTGTAGAAGCTTTACTCAGTCATGGTCTCAACCTAAGATCTGTCGCGTCCTCTATTTAGATTGGTGTAATAGTTGCCAAAAATGCCGGCTCTTTGGCTGGGTTTTAAGGTCTACTGCAAAGCAAAAACCGGAGTTACAAGCCTGCAACTCCGGTTTTTGAGTGAATTAAATCATCGAAATGCGAAACCGCGATCGCAGGTCGCAGTTCTAAGGTTATGGAATCGTAGTAGTGGTGTTTACGGTCAGGGTCAAATCTGAACTAGTGTTGATGACCACAACTTCGCCAACGGTGCCGCGATCAATGGCACCACCGACTGCTGCCCCGGCTGCTGCCCCAGTCAGAACCTTTTTGGGAGTAATCGTGCGATCTCCCGTTACACCTGCTGCACCTGCGCCCAAGACTGCGCCGATCGCCGCATCCCGAATCGCCGATCCCAAGTTACGACCTTGGTTTGACCCAACGGCTGCCCCGATGCTGCTTGCCAAAATTAGGTTTCCAGCCCCTTGCATACCATCGCCCGTCACTTCACCAATAATCGCGGCTGCCCCGGCTCCCAATGCCGCGCCACCCAAAGTCTTGATGACGCTAACATCCCGCAAATTTTTCTTGGTTTGCGCCACGCCAGAGGACGCATCCAGTGAATATTGCTGTCCACTAATGACCACAGTTCGAGCCACAAACTGAGAGCCACCATTGACAGGCACCAGTTGCCCAATCACTTGGCTTCCTTGAGGAATGGCGATCGCGCCTGCCGTATTTCGCACATCTGCTGCCACCGTCACTGTCAAATCAACGGTTTCAGTGGGAGCTACCACAATTTGGGGAGCCGCCGTATATCTCACTGGAATTTGCGTCCCTGCCACGATTTGCGATCGCTGCACCGCCACCGCTGCGCCCACCACATACTGACTGGGGACTACCGAGGCAATTTGTCCTGCGCCTGCTAAAGACTGACACAGAAACGTAGACACCTCTGCCCGATTCGCAAGCTGATTAGGATTCAGGTAATTCACGTCAGGATAGTTAACTACTAACCGCTTTTCAGTTGCCGCCGCAATTCCCGTTTGGGCATAGGCTGGAATCGCAGAGGCATCCGCAAACACACCCAAAGTATTGGCAACAGCTTGAGTGGGAGCAAAGTTTAGTCCACTTGCCAGAGAAACCAAAACTTGAGCGCGGGGAATGCTCTGGCTAGGATTAAACACGTTGCCAGGATAGCCAGAGAGAAACCCGGTTTGAGACGCAGTGCTAATCGCGTTATAAGCCCAGAAGTTGGAAGGGACATCTACAAATCGAGCCGCTCCACGATTGCGAGGCGCATTGGGAAACGCTTTACCAACCATGGCAGCGTACTCAGCGCGGGTAACGGGGCTATTAGGGCGAAAGGTGCCATCAGGATAGCCACTGATAATATTTCTTTGAGTTAATTCCACAATGCACGCCTGTGCCCAACTTCCTTGCACATCTGAAAATGTTGATTGTGCCATGCTGGGAGCGATCGCAGCAAAGGGTGCTAAGGAACTGGTAACGATTGAAAAGGCAACTAATAGAGCAGGCGAAGATTGAGGTTTCATAGGATGAGACATGGTGAATAGTTTTAACGCAACTGGGTACTAAGAAGTGAAAAGAACCAGCAGTGTTCCTAAAAACTATGACCATTCAGTTAAAGCAATTTATTTATCAAGGAAGCTTAAAAAGTTGTAATTAATGGGAACTTTTTAAGCCTAAATTATTTCCTTGCTAGGACTAAACTTAAGGGGGTCAGCATCCGGATTTGTTATGGATAAGTACTCTAGCATCTATCTCAAGATAGATTTTTGCCAAAACGCAGCTTTGAAACCTTCAGATTTCAGCTTACTTAAAAAAGATTATCGGCGTTGCTGAATGCAAGTATGATTTCTGAGTGTAGGGGTAGGTCTTGTGCCTACCCTGCTAGAGATCGAGGGCAACTACAAGGGATTGCCCCTACAAATTTCATCCTCAGATTCAGCAATGCCAGATTATCTACGTTATCAGAGTTAAGTTGATTTGACTGGTGACTATTAACTATGATTTGCTCTGAAATCAAGTTATTGCCCTCAGTTCTAAATTTGCTGCTCATTCAGTCTAATTACAAGAATTTTGGTAGTACTTAAAGATGGGACGGTAGATGCAAAAAAGCGATCGCGGCTTTGAACCAGATTCAATCGGGCGATCGCAAGAGACTTAGGCATTCAGATTAACTCCTTCAAAATGTTCCACCACTGGAAACGGATCGTAGAAGTGGTGTAAAAGCTGCTTCCAGACTTGATAATCGGGTGACCCTTTAAATCCAATGGTGTGATCTTCTAAGGTTTTCCATCGCACTAGCAACAAATATTTTCCAGGTGTTTCCAGGCAGCACTGCAAGTCATGACCGCCATAGCCTTTCATGCTGGCAATGATGGGCGAGGCTTGGCGAAATGCTGCTTCAAATGCGCTGGCTGTACCCGGCTTAATCTGTAGCATGACGGCTTCTAGAATAGGAAAAGCAGGCACTGTGAGATCGCGCATAATAATTGTGGGAGTGCAGGAAATGGTAAAGTGAAGCACTGAAGCAGCAGCGATGAGAGCGCTCTGGCTCTTATTTTAAGGTTGTTTGTGCTGCCGTGGAGAACGCTATGTCTCAGGAATCCCCCATCCCTGAACCAACCGATTCTGAATCCCAAGCTCTGTCTGCTGAAGAGAAGAGCCTCATCGATTCAGGAGAGATTGATGAATCGGTAACCAGTATCAATGACGATCTTTCTTCTCCAGAAGATGGATGGGAAGAAGATGTGTGGAAATCGGTAGACCTAAACCCCGACAATGAAACTGGCAATCAGCCAACCCCTGTTCAAGAAGTGTCGGCTGAACAAGGAGTGGTTGAACAAGTTGCTGAGGTAGCTGCTGAAAGTTCTGCTTCATTAACCCCTAGATCTCGCGTTACTTCAAGTCCTTCGGGTGCTGCGAAACAAGCCACAAGCTGGCAACGATTTCAGCGATATTGGCAGGCAGAAATTCAGCCAGCGCTGAAAGAGCAAACCATCAAAACACTGAAAGCAACCATTCGATCGCTCGAATTTCTAGTTGACCGTTTGGAAGCAAAACCCGCAGCAAGTCTACCACCGCAAAGCAAAACTCCCTGGCGGCAGATTCGGGGAATTTGGGGATCAGTGTTGGGGCTAACACGATCGCTATTACCTAGTTCACTCAATCGGAAACTCTCTGATCCGCTGCTGAGTGGAGCGATCGCAGGTGTGCTGCTATTGACTATATGGACAAGCTCTTCCCTGCTTTTTAGAAAATCACCCACTCAAGTCGCGATCGTGCCACCGACTAAATCTGTTCCAGCCAAACCAACAGACAGCAACAAAAAATTGGTGCCAAACGAGCAGCCTGTGGTGAAGCCGACCTCAGACGGAATCACTACCGAGCCACACCCCAAACAAACCCTATTAATGCCGCCAGAAAAGACTCCCAGCGCGATTCGTGAAACGATTCCTCCGGGAAGCGTTGATGCTGCAAAACCTGCTCCCAGCCCGACCCCCACTCCTTTGCCCAAACCCATACCGCCACCGCTGAAACTCACACCAGAACAAACGTTGATTGCTCGAATTCAAGATGAGGTTGCCGAGGTTAGCAATCAATATGTGAATGGACTGATCCAATCCGTGCAGGCAAACTTTCGCAGCAGCCTGTTGACCGTCAAAATTGGCGACGGTTGGTATACTCTGGAGCAAGCTCAGCAAAATAAACTAGCCAACGAAATGCTCAAACGCGCTCAGCAGCTTAATTTCGTCAAACTAGAATTGACCGATGCACAGGGCAACCTCCTCGCCCGTAGCCCCGTCGTCGGCTCCGAAATGGTCATTCTGCAACGCACAACTTCCCTTCAACAAACCACATAATCTAAACACTTCCTCAGTGCCACTCGCCACTCGCCACTCGTCACTCGTCACTCCCTATTCCCTCGCCCTCCACACCAGCACCCCCGAACTAGGACTGGCGATCGCCCACTTCACCGGACAATGCCGCCATCAAGTCTGGGATCTAGGACGCGACACCTCAACCCTGCTTCATGCCTATCTAGTGGATTTTTTGCCGCCCCAAACCTGGCACGATCTGGTGTTTATTGCTGTAGCAAAAGGTCCCGGCGGCTTCACTGGCACCCGGATTGGAGTCGTTACTGCCCGAACGTTAGCCCAACAGCTTGAGATTCCCCTATTTGGCATCTCAACCTTGGCAGCCGTGGCGTGGGAAGCGGCGAAAACCTTGGAAAATTCAATGAATATTGCCGTACAAATGCCAGCCCAACGCGGTGAAGTATTTGGTGCAATTTACCAGCGCGATCGCTCACAAAACCAACTGGTCGAAATCCTACCCGATGCTGTCATGAGTCTGGAAGCCTGGGAAACTTTACTGAAAAAACAAGACACTGCTTACCATCTGATCATCGCTGAAGGCGGCTTAGGACGCTACGTTACCAGTATCTTAGAAATCGCTCAAGTTGCATGGAATCAGGGCGATCGTCCCCACTGGTCAGAAGTCCTCCCCTTTTATGGACAGCACCCAGTGATCTAAATACATTGAGGTTTAAATTTTTACAAAACAAACTGGAAATATCACTGGTTACGTTTGTATCTTGGAATCTAACCATCTGAACAGTTTGCTAATTCAGCAACACTACCCCTCAGCTATGAGCTTCTGTCTCAATCCCATTTGCCCAGCGCCACAAAATCCTAGTCACTTGGATATTTGTCAAACCTGTGGTTTTGCTTTACGGCTGAAAAATCGCTATCGTGCCATTAAAGTGATTGGGCGAGGCGGCTTTGGTCGCACCCTCTTAGCTGTAGACGAAGCGCAACCGCTAAAGCCCTGCTGTGTGATCAAACAATTCTTACCGCAACCAGAAAACCTTGCTAACACCGAAAAAGCGTTTGACTTATTTAAGGAAGAGGTTTTGCGATTGAGAGACGTTGGCAAGCATCCCAACATTCCCGATTTGTTTGGCTATTGCAGTCAGCAGGGATACCAATATCTGATTCAAGAATTTATTGATGGACGTGACTTGGCGCAGGAATTAACCGAGGACGGGGCTTTTAGTGAACTTAAAATTCGACAATTGCTTGAAGAACTCTTGCCTGTGGTTCAGTTCATTCACGATCTCCAGATTATTCACCGCGATATTAAACCCGCGAATATCATTCGTCGTCAGAGCGACCAAAGCCTGTTTCTAGTCGATTTGGGCGCTGCCAAACAAACCACCGGAACCGCACTCGCCCAAACTGGCACGGTGATTGGGAGCGCTGAATATGTCTCACCAGAACAGTCTCACGGTAAGGCAGTATTTGCCAGCGATATTTATAGCTTGGGAGCAACTTGTATTCATTTGCTAACTGGCATGTCTCCGTTTGACTTATACAACAGCCACGAAGGGCTATGGGTTTGGCAAGAGTATTTGCCTCAACCCGTCAGTCGATCGCTGGCATCGGTGCTGAACAAAATGCTAAGCGATGCCCCAAGTAAACGCTACGCTTCTGCAATCCAAGTTTCGGCAGACACCAGTTTTTGGGACAGCTATGATACCACTTCTTCGTGATTCTAATCAATGCTGCATCGCGTTATGTACCTTACTTTAATAAATAAAGTAGGGCAAATAGAACAATCCAGACGACATCAACGAAGTGCCAGTAAATTTCGGCGGCTTCAATCCCAAAGTGGCTAGTGTTGGAATAGTGACCGGGTTTGCGCGATCGCACTCATCAATCCGATGGCATCAGTTCTCTTCCAAATCTTCATCTGCTTCGAGGATTGGCTGAAAATCATCTGACAACCTGGCGACTTTCAAAAAATGTCGAACCAGACCTGTTTTTAGAGATTTATTGGCATGAATAGGAACTGAAATACGGTCTGTAACTCCTGATTTTCCATAAATATGGTGACTTCCCTGAATCCGCAGTAAAACCCATTCATTTTGCTCCAGCACTTTGGCAAATTCTTTACCAGAAATGGATTTCATACAGCGATTTCTAAGATGTGGTCTTTATCTCCCACTTCTACAGACTCGATATCCACCGATAAACAGCCTTCGATCGCTTCATAGAGATTTTGTAAAAGCTCTTCAAAGGTATCCCCTTGGGTGGCACACCCTGCGATCGCGGGTACTTCTGCCCAGAATCCTCCCTCTTCTGCTTCATGAACGACAACTTTAATTTTCATTACACCTTAATCTCAGGTTTTACTTGACTGGCGTTTAATCATATTGAACCGTCCTGCTCGTTTGGCAAACCGCTTTCAGGTGGGCACCAACTCGCCGGGACGCAAGCGCGCCCATTTACCCATATCGGCAGTAAAACTTTCGCAACCGACTACATCCCATTCCATTTCAATCATTTCTCCATCGTTGCGAATGTTGACGTTAATTGTTGGTTGAGTTGCCTCAAAAGTCGGATTTTCGGTGAGGTGCGGCTGCTGATGCTGCCCTTCAACCGCATGGTAGGTCGTGCAGCGATCGACGTACTGGCAATTGATACAAACACACATATTTAAAACCTCCGTGTCTGCGGTCAGCGACTCGAAGAATCGAGATGCTTTTCTGCTAATGTAGCTCAGGCGACGTGATTCTTCATCATTCTAGCCATAGATTTTTACGACAATTGCAGCCTACTCATTCCCAAGTTTTGCCGGAATGGTCTGCAAATGCCGTGCATTTCACAAATAGCATCGTTAGGATCAGACTATTGTTGGATTTAGAACCTTTAACGCTGAGTCAGGGATTGGAGCTTCAAGCAACTGCCTCAATTAATTTTTTAGCTCTTTCTCCCCAAAATTGGCCCTTTGGATTGGAGTGGTTGCCTGCGTCTGCTTATCTGGTTGGGGGAAGTGTGCGAGATGCTTTGTTAGGCAGACACAGCGATTATTTAGACCTAGATTTTGTGCTGACCGATCGCGTGGTTGAAACGGCTCAAGCGATCGCCCGTCACTATAAAGCAGGATTTGTGTTGCTCGATGCAGAACGGCAGATTGCGCGGGTCGTTTTTCCTCAAGGCACCGTAGATTTTGCTCAGCAGGTGGGCGCAACGTTGGAAGCAGATCTCAGGCGGCGAGATTTTACGGTGAATGCGATCGCCTATGATCCTCGGCTGGATCAGTTTGTTGATCCGTTGCAGGGATATAGCGATCTACAACAGCGATCGCTGCGGATGGTATCAGCAGAAAATCTAGAAGAAGATCCTCTGCGATTGTTACGGGCTTATCGCCAAGCTGCCCAGCTAGGGTTTAGTCTAGAAGCCGAAACTCGTGGCGCTGTGAAGCAGTTTGCTCCATTATTAAACCAAATTGCCGCAGAACGGGTGCAGTCTGAATTGAATTATTTGCTTAGCACCGCCAAAGGAACACCTTGGTTAACTCAAGCATGGCAAGACGGCTTACTCCAAGATTGGCTCCCTAATGCGACGGTTCAAAGTCTAAAGGATATTGCTGAAATCGATCGCGTTACGGTTTTGCTGCAAGAAACCCTGCCAGAGTTTGCCGCGAAGCTCTATGGTCAGGTTCGGCTGGCATCCAGCGGACAAGTATTGACAGAATCTGCCCCCAAAGCATCCGGTTCAGCCCGCAACTGGTTAATTACTGCCAAATTAGCCTGTTTAATGGCGGCTAAAACAGCCGAAGCCGAAACACAGTTGCGTCGATTGAAATATAGCCGCACGGAGATTCAAGCCGTGAGTACTGTACTTAAGTTTTTACCGCAGCTTTTTTCGGCAAGCTCAGTTGAAATACAACAGGCGATCGCGACACCTGCTGCTCAATTCAACCTGTCGCGGCGAGAGCAATATGTCTTTTTTCAAGGAGTTGGAACTACGTTTCCCGCAATTGCGGTGCTAGCGATCGCTCAAGGTTTAGCAATAGACGCGATCGCCCCCTTAATCGAGCGCTTTCTCGACCCAACTGATCCTGTTGCTCACAGTAGCCCTGTTTTGACTGGACAACATCTCATGACCGCACTCAAACTACCACCCGGTCCCCTCATTGGTCAGTTACTTGCAGCCATCCAGTTAGCTAAAGCGGAAGGATCAATTTCCACAGCAACCGAGGCAATCGGTTTAGCCGCAGACCTAATCGCTCAGCACCAACCAAAAGCGGAATAACTCCTAAAATTGTTGCTACCTTACAGGAATCACTTCGGACATTTTTCACAATTTGGAATCATAGAGCATTCAACAGGTATGTTAAAGTAATCTTCTGACTATTTTTTCAAAAGCTGTTTGATTAGCCTTGGTTTAAGCTAAACCAAAGGTGCTTTGTCTGCGGCTGTTATGGCTATTTTATAAGGGGTAAACATGGCTAAACGCCGAAACCAAAAGAAAGAGAAAGCTCTCAGAAATCAAGCGTATGCTCGTAAGTTTCGGAAGAGAACGAATACAGGGCGGATGAACCGTGGCAGACGCAGCTTTGGAGGTCGTCCTGATGATGAGCAAGATTCTGACACCATGGAGCAGAATGAGTCTGGGGCTGGAACAGGAGCCGTTGATTTATAACGAGCGATAATCAATCTTGGGCAAAAAAGCTGTAAAGGCTTCTTCTGAAACCCTCTAAGTGCAAATACTTAGGGGGTTTAGTTTGCTTCAATGAAATACCCAGAGCATCATGAATATTTGCCAATTGCCGCTCCCTTTAAAGCCAAATGATTTACTGCGGGTGATTGCTCCCAGTGGAGCATTGCGCGAATTGGATGCATTTCATCAAGGAGTAAATCTATGGCGATCGCGAGGATATCGCGTGGAGCTAAGTCCCGGCTTTGATCAACAATGGGGCTACTTGGCAGGCACCGATGATACGCGCCGACAACAGTTGCGGGATGCCCTGAATGATCCCGATTGTCGTGGGATTCTTTGTACAAGAGGTGGCTATGGAGGCGCACGATTGCTCGAAGATTGGTCGTGGCAATGGAGCGATCCTAAGTGGCTGATAGGTTTTTCGGATATTACTGCCTTGCTGATGAGTTTAAGTCAACAGGGAGTTTCTGGTTTACATGGCGCTTTACTGACCACGATCTCTGCTGAACCTGATTGGTCGCTTCAACGATTATTTGATTGGGTGGAAGGTCGTCCCATTCCACCTCTCAATGGCACAGGGTGGGGAAACGGCAAGGCAACCGGAATTCTTTTACCGGTGAATCTGACCGTTGCCACCCATTTGTTAGGATCACCTGCTCAGCCTGATTGGACGAATGTAATTTTGGCGATCGAAGATGTGAGTGAAGCGCCCTACCGGATTGATCGAATGCTGACTCAATGGCGACTGTGTGGAGCATTGCAGCAGCTAAAAGGAATTGCGATCGGTCGCTTCAGCTACTGCGATCCCCCGGCTCACATTCCTAGCTTTACCGTGGCAGAGGTCTTACGCGATCGCCTGGGAGATTTGAATCTGCCTATTGTATCGGATCTCCCTTTTGGGCATGATGGAGTGAATGCTGCTCTGCCTGTGGCGATCGCCGCCGAGCTTGACGGCGATCGCGGAACGTTAACAATCTGCGATCGCTGACCAATTCTTTTTTCTGTTTACTAAGCTTCTAACATCTGCTTCTAGCGTTGGACTTTTTTAGCCTTGAAATAGGTTTTGTAGATTTGATGGGCGATCGGAACGGCTGATTCAGCCCCAAATCCACCATTTTCCACGACTACCGCCACCGCAATTCTAGGATTGTTAAAAGGGGCAAAGCCAGCAAACAAAGCATTATCTTTCTGCCCAGCAACTTCCGCCGTGCCCGTTTTACCCGCAGTCGCAGGAATTGATCCATCGTTGAGTTGGCGAGCCGTTCCCTCAGCAACCACTGACTTTAGACCTTCTCGAATGACTGCCAAGGTGGCTGGATTGATCCCCGTTTTTTGAGGACGCATTGCCGCAGTTTGACTTTGCTCTGCCAGCAGATGGGGTTTCACTCGCCAACCTCCATTGGCGATCGCGGCATAAACTGCCGCCAACTCTAAGGGCGTAGTCTGAACTAACCCTTGCCCAATCGACATGCTGACCGTATCTCCACCATACCAAGGCTCTTTAAATAGCTTTTCTTTTTGCGCTGGCGTGGGGATCATGCCATGACCTCCCCCACTAAGTCCCACATTGGTTAAATCACCGATGCCATATTTTCCGCCCCACTTCGCGATCGCTTCTGGTCCAGCGGTTAATCCCACCTGATAAAAAAAAGTATTGCTACTAAACGCCAACGCATCTCGAAACCCAATCACGCCTTGACTTTGACCATGTTCATGAAACAAATGCCCCCCTAAATTAATTGCCGCATAAGTCATCAACGTAGAATCGGGTGAAAATTTGCCCGACTGCATTCCTGCGGTTGCCGTCACCACTTTAAACGTACTGCCGGGTGGATATCCTTGAAGTGCCCGATTCAAAAACGGATTTTCTTGACTTTGTAACTCTTGCCATTCTTGCTTCGTAATACGACGAGTGAACAAGTTGGGATCAAAGGTCGGTCCACTCGCTAACGCCAGCACCGCCCCGGTCTTAACATCTAACACTGCGACTGCTCCGCGCCGATTTGCCAACGCTCTTTCAGCCGTTTTTTGTAAGTTTGAGTCCAAAGTGAGTCGAATGGATTGTCCAGAAATAGGAGGCTTTAATCCAAGGCTGGTCACTTGTCGCCCCGTTGCATCAACTTCAATCAGTTGACCACCCCATACTCCTTGAAGCTTAGAGTTTGCCAATCTTTCAATGCCCATTTGCCCAACCAGCATCCCCATAGCATAGTCTGGATGAGCCTTGAGATCTTTTTCTGTCACCTCACCGATATAGCCCAGCACATGAGCAGCCAGCTTGCCATTGGGGTAGTATCGACTAGACTCTCCTCGGATTTCTAACCCAGGGAAATAAGCAGCCTGTTCCGCCAGAGTGATAAAAGCTTTGAGCGACAAATTGCGGCTGATTCGCACGGGCACAGTCGATCGAAATCCAGTTTGCCGCAGCTTTTCGAGAATCTCTTCTGCTGGAATTTTGAGAATTGGCGCGAGGCGTTTAGCACTGGCTGCCCAAGCTTCTTTAGACTGCTCACGAGGACGGAGATACACAGCCCGTGCTAAACGATTGGCGGCTAATAATTCGCCGCTCCGATCTAAAATGTTGCCCCGATCAGCAGGCATTGGCATTAAAACAATTCGGTTTTGCTCAGCCCGCTCTCGATGTGCCGCGCCTTGAATTAGTTGTAGCTGAGCTAATCTCAGTCCACAGCCACCGATCATCAAGAAAGTCACGACCATTAACCCGATCGCCCGGTGCGATTGTCGAGTCAGGGGCACATTGATGAAACGACTTTTTGTAACAAATAATAATCCAGTAGCCATTGCTGCTCTTTACCAGAAATAGCGAACTTATCAGCAGAAACGAGATTAACGAGCCGCATCACGCAATTTGAAACGTGCCAAACCAGTGATCCACCGTCTGATTATTGAGTATCAGAGAAACCGGAAAACTAATCTTATCTAGTATGCGTTAAGTGGAAATAGACAAGAGTCTGTCTGAATACGTTTAAGCAATCCTTATTAAACTTCTCAAGTTAAAACGAGAATCAGGATATTCAATACCTTCAGCTATACCTTAACAATCTCGTTCATATAACTAACCTTAACTCTTCACCAAACTACTCATTTTGGTTAGGAGAAGATAGGTTTTTGCGATCGCTAGTTGCAAATGCCTCCTGATCTGTTAGCTTGGGCAAAGCTTAGAACCATCCAAGCATTCAATGAAGGAACATGACTTGTGTAATATTCCTTCCAAACTTGATCAATCTATCGATCGTGGAACCTGGACGATGCTCATAAATTCAGAAGTAAAGATTTTTCAGCCGTCTAACATTTTGGATAGTGCTTCAACTGCTAGCCTAAGTCAGGATATTGACAACGCATTACAGGCTGGAGTCAAGCAAATGCTTATAGACTTACAGAGCGTATCATTTATTGATAGCTCTGGGCTCGGTGGGCTAGTGAGTTCATTTAAATCAGTTCGCTTATCTGGGGGAACACTCTCTTTGTGTTCAATTAACGAACAGCCAAGGATGCTGTTGGAAATTACTGGAATCGATCAAGTATTTGATATTTATGCCAGTCAACAAGAGTTTGCTCAAAGCGTTTCCTCATCAAGTTAAAGCGTCAGGGAGTGCAGCTACTACTAAAATCTAAATCTTTGTTCAAATTTATGCAGGCTGCTAACTATGGCAGCTTTTTTGCTAGTTACGAGAGATGTGCCCAAAAGAAGCCTTCTAAAGATTAATGATTGAGCAAAACAGTAAAGGGAATGCACTTAAAAAAATTCCCTCTGCAATAGGATTTATTGCAGGGGAAATCTCAATAGTTGAATCTAGCCTTTGATACAAACAACTTGTTTCAGGGTTGCCACCACTTCAACTAAGTCAGCCTGATTTGCCATGACCTGTTCAATGGGCTTATAGGCTCCTGGAATTTCATCTAGAACTCCTGCGTCTTTGCGGCATTCTACTCCTTCAGTCTGTTGAATCAAGTCATCTAGAGAGTAAACTCCTTTTGCCTTAGTGCGAGACATTAGCCGTCCTGCGCCATGAGAACAAGAGCAATAGCTTTCAGCATTTCCTTTTCCTTGGACGATATAGGATTTGGCACCCATAGAGCCAGGAATAATGCCATAGTCTCCTGCCCTGGCACGAACCGCGCCTTTACGAGTGACATAGACTGCTTCGCCGTAGTGGGTTTCTTTTTCAGCATAGTTGTGGTGACAGTTGACCGAGAGCAACGGCTTGGTCAGCTTTCCACCCGCCAAATACTGTTCCACAATACGCTGCACTCGTGCCATCATCACCTCTCGGTTCACCCGAGCGTAGTTTTGTGCCCATTGCAAATCGTGCCAGTAGGCATCAAATTCAGGTGTTCCTGCTACAAAGTAGGCAAGGTCGGGATCGGGCAGCTTGTTGTTGGCTAATTTTGCCAACTCTTTACCCGTGCTGATATGGCACTGAGCTAGCTTGTTGCCAATGTTGCGTGATCCAGAATGCAACATGACCCAAACCTGGTCTTCGGTGTCGAGACAAATCTCAATAAAGTGATTGCCGCCACCGAGTGATCCCATTTGGCGCATGGCTTTTACTTGCAAATCTTGGATGCCGGGGTGCAGTTGCTTAAAGTCTGCCCAACGCTGCCAGTTTGAAACAGTTTTTTCAACGGTTTTGTTTTCATTAAAACCGACTGGAATGACGGCTTC
This sequence comes from Sivoneniella epilithica UHCC 1019, assembly GCF_040830845.1. Classification (NCBI taxonomy): domain Bacteria; kingdom Bacillati; phylum Cyanobacteriota; class Cyanophyceae; order Leptolyngbyales; family Leptolyngbyaceae; genus Sivoneniella; species Sivoneniella epilithica. Next base: position 9,229 of record NZ_JBFPDP010000051.1, on the reverse strand, counting down.
AATATCCTGACGGATTTTTTTGAGCTTGCCTTCTAGCTGAGTGGCTGTGAAAGGCGTTTTGATAGCGCACATGCCACAGCCAATATCTACACCTACGGCAGCGGGAATGATGGCATCTTGGGTGGCGATGACGGAGCCAACTAAGGCTCCTTTGCCTAAATGTACGTCGGGCATAAGTGCCACATGCTTGAAGACGAAGGGCAAGGAGGCAACGTTTTTTGCCATTTTGATTTCTTGGGAACCCAATTCATGGTTTGCCCAAGACAAAACAGGGGCGGTGGTGGTGAGGTTTAGGGTTTCGTAGGGCATGGCGATCGCGCCTCCTTGAGGCAAACTTGAAGTAAATCATTCTTAACCAGTCAATTCTGGCGATATTACATATACTACATCAATGCTACAAAGCCGTCAACTGATCTTAGGGAATGTTCCAGCGCCGTCGCCAACTGGAGGTGGATTCTTGCTGGGACTGCTGTTGCTCTTGGGTTTGGCGTTGCAAAATGGTTTCGGTTGAGTCGCTGAGGCTGCGATCGTGGTAGGCGATCGCAGCACGAGTTTGCAAATGTTCCTGTTCTAGCTGCGAGAGGGGATGGAGCGGGTTTTGAAAACTGCCCACTGTCCCATGAGACCAGTCGTTTGGCTGAGGATTGAGTTCTAAAGGAATCGTGCCAATGGTTAATCCTGCTTCTAGCATTGCCGATCGCACGGAGGCAGAGCGGGAATAGGTCGCCAGCTTGCCCATCGGAGTCAAACATTGGGCAACTAGGGTAAAGAATTCCACTGTCCATAGTTGCGGACACCGACGCGGCGAGAAGGGATCAAAAAAGATGGCATCTGCTTGAAAGTTGATCTGGCAAAGCTGCTGAATGGTTTGGCGGGCATCGCCGATCAGCAAGGTGGCGTTTAAAGTTGGAGTGGTGCAGTGATGCTGTTGGGCGATCTCCTTCAAAATTTCCTGAACTGGAGATGACCAAGTATTAATTAGGAGAGGGGCGATCGCGGCTTGAGGGACGCTAATGTCTAGCTCCAGAGCATAGAGGGTTACTTGACAGCTAGGGTTCACTGTCCAAATCACTTCTAAAGCAGCAGCAGTGTTATAGCCCAGCCCGTAACATACATCCAGCAGACAAATGGAGGATTGCTCTGCTTGGGTTGCTAAATCTGTGGCTTGGGCAAATTTAAGAAATGCCTCCTGCTTAGCACCCAAACGACTATGAAACGCCTCGTTAAACGTTTCGGAAAAGAAGGTGAAAGAACCATCTTCCGTCAGTTGGGGAATCCACTCGCTCAAGGGTGTCTGCTCAAGGGTGTCTACTGTTCAAGCAACCTATTTTTCGGTCAACGTCCATGAGCCATCCCAATCATCCTTTGGCGGATCTTGCAGGCATTTTTGGCAGCGCTCTAGGTGCAAACTGGCAGCTTTGTTATTTTTATCTAGGCTGAGGACTTGACCAAATTCTGCCATTGCCATGGGAAAATCTCGCTTTTTAAAGTGATCCCGACCTTTGTGATAGTGGTCGATTAAGCGCTGACGCTCGTCTGAGATCGGGTCTTCTTGAAAGCCAATTAGTTCATATACTTCAACGGGTTGATCTTTGCCCTTTACCCGAATATAGTCTAGTTCCCGTGCCCGAATGCGATTCGCACAGGGTTTGTAGGTATTACCGCTGATGATAATGTCGGTGCCGTAAATTTTGCTGGCGCTTTCCAACCGAGATCCCAGGTTCACACCATCGCCGATCGCGGTAAACTCCATGCGCTTGCTAGAGCCAATATTGCCGCTAATGATCGTATCTGAGTTGATGCCAATGCCGATGCGAATAATATCTAGATTCTTTTCAGTCCGTTTGATGTTAAAGTCTACAAGCCGCTGGCGCATTTCTAAAGCCGATTGAACTGCCATCCACTCGTGGTCATGTAGAGGCAAGGGCGACCCGAACACCGCCATGATGGCATCGCCAATGTACTTATCTAGAGTGCCTTTAAAGCCAAATACAGCATCCACCATAGATTCAAAGTACTCGTTGATCAGTTCAACCACTTGTTCCGGCTTCAGGTTTTCGGTCAGGTTGGTGTAGCTGCGAATATCCGAAAACAGTATGGAAGCAGGTTTGCGATCGCCGCCCATTTTGGCAGCGTCAGGATTTTCCATTAGCTGCTCAGCCAGTTCTTGGGTCATGTAGCGATACATGGTGCTTTTCAAGCGCTTTTCATCGCTAATGTCTTCCATGACCACCAAAATGCCAGAGGCTTTGGAATGGTCTTTGGCATCGGTGATAGTGTTAATTGACAAGTTAATGCTGTGTTCTTCTGCCGAATCACCCATGCATTCTAGAGTTTGGTCAGGATAGTACTGTTCGCGGCTCTTTTCATCTTTGGGTTCTAGGGCGTTGCCAATCCACTTATCAAAGTCACCTTTTTTGAGGCGAATCAGGGATTGAACATGGTTGCCTTCCAACAACGTGCCTTCGTTTAAGCCTAATAGGTCTCTAGCGCTGTCGTTGGCGGTGATGATAGTGCCATTTTTGTCAGTGGAAATGACTCCATTGGAGAGCGATCGCAAAATGTCTTTTTGCATTTGCTCCTGCTGTTTCACCGTTTCAAATAGCTTGGCATTTTGTAGTGCCACACCCGCCTGAATGTTAAAGGCTTGCATGAACTCTTGATCACTTTGGTTAAAGCTAGCCTTCCAGCGATCGGGCGCTTCTGGGTAGTTCACTGGATCGTACTCAGGGTAATCTCCTTGTTTAAGTTTGTTAATTAGTTGAGTTACGCCAATCAACGCACCATCGGCATTAAAAACAGGCATACACAACATGCTGCATGTGCGGTAGCCTGTTTTGCGATCGGTATCTTTGGAGGTTTGAGAATTAGGATGGTTGTATAAATCAAATGGGATCAACACTGGTTCGCCCGTGGTTGCCACCTGTCCAGCAAACCCAGCATCTCTAGGAATCCGGATTTCTTTCAGTTCGCCATTAATGGGTAACTTCGTCCAGAGTTGTTGGCGCTCGTCATCAATTAACCACAGGGTACTGCGATCGGCTTGCATCAGTTCTTTTGCCTGATACATGACGTTTTTTAAGGTTTCTTCCAGATCCAAGCTGCCCTTGCTTAGCGACTTCACGGCATTCATCAAGGCAGATGCGGCGCGCTGTCGTTGGGTCGCCCGGTAGAACGAGCGAGAGGCTTCAATAATCAGCCGAATCGACGGGGCAAATTCTTCAAAAACTTGCTCATCGTCATCGGTGAAACCCTGCTGATCAATTTTTTCTTCTAGGTTGCCATGCAGATCGTAGTCTGGCTTGAGCTTGTTGAGCAATTGCACCACTGCTACGAGTTTGCCGTCTTCGTTTAAGAGCGGCAATGCCAGCATTGTGTAAGTGCGATAGTGATTCTTTTGGTCAAATTTTTTGGCAGCTTCAGAGCGGGGATCGTCGTAGAAATCGTAGTCAATTTTAACTTTTTCTTTGCTACTTGCCACTTCTCCAGCGATGCCGACATTGGCGGGAATTCGCAGTTCCAAATTGTTGCCTAGTTCATCTTTGGCAACGATCGCCCAAAGCTCATGTTTCTCTTCATCGAGCAAAAAAATAGTCGTGCGATCGGCGTTCAACAACTCCCCCGTTTTGAGGGTAATTGATCGCAGCATGTCATCCAAAATGGCATCAAAGCCTTGGGCATCCATCAAATTATCTAGCAGCGAGAGCGTGTTGCTCATCACTTCTAGCTTTTGGTGGACACCTGTCACTGCTTCTTTAAAACCATCTTTCGTGAGAGGCGCTAGATAGGCTCCAAAGTTGCCCTGCCGGGTTGCTAAAGCGCCTGCCTGAGGCTGCTGAGTGGCCGGCTCATTTCGGGGAGTTTGTTGAGGGGATATAGGTTTATCTAGGGTGACAACCCCACTCGTCTCGCTGGTCGGCTCGGCAATTTGTAAACTTTCCCCAACGATATCTTCCGCTTCAATGATTACAACGGTCGCTTCGATAGCCAAATCTTGAGCGCTATCTTGCTGGTTTTTCTTCGATAGATGCTGTGGTGAAGTGGTCATATGTTCAGTCGAAGGAGTTGAGTATTAGAACATTGGGATGAATAATCTAGGGGCGGCGATCGCTGTGATTTTTTTAAGTTGATTCAGATAACTTACTTTAACTGTGTTTGCAGAATACTAGCTAAGTAACTCTGCCTAAAAAAGACAGCCCATTTTAAATAAAAATATATTCCTATTAAAAATATATTCCCATTGATCGTTTATCTTGCTCTACCATTATTAAGTCTAATCAGGGGTTTCTTTGTCAGCATTCCCAAATACCAATCAAGCAATCTAGGGAACAGGAACTTTTTGCTTATCTTGACAGAAATTTTCCCAACTGGAATCACACGAACAGGTGCTAGGTTTCAGAGGGCGAGAGTCAGATTGTAGAGGATGCACCCTGACGCATTCATCTGAAGGCAACTGCACCAATTTTTTCCTAATCGGATGGATTAACAGGTGCTTGTGGATTGCTGGCATTGGCAAATAGATTGAGTGTGAGCGCTAGTTCTTGAGTCAGACTTTGAATATCTAGGCTAATCTGCTCTCGCTGGTGCTTCAGCATTACAACACTTTCCTCTAAATTTTTCCGTTCATTTCGCTCATTTTCTAACTCTGTTTTCAAAGAAATCACGCTCTCAATCTGCTGATTGCGGATAAACGTGACGAGATAGTCATGAACAATTTGGTAGCGATCGGCGGGGGAATCGGGAATGAGAAAGATTAGACCAGAACCGACCAGCACTTCTAATACCAGGTCGAGATCAGCCAGCCGAGTGATCATCCCCAAGTCGATCAGATCAGCTTCTAGGTCGTCGCGGTTTTTGAGCAGGCGAGTCTCTTTTTCATTGGTTAGCAAAAACAGAATAATTCGGGCGAGTTCTTCGTTCTCAGTGCCGCAATCTTTCACCACATCTTCGAGCGATCGCTGCACCAGTTTTTCTTTAGGACCCTTCTCTAGATATTTCGCCAGCGTATTAATCCCTTCCGTTTGCAGTTGGGCACCCACCACCTGAAGTTCGATCGGGCGCACCTCACCCACCTCACCCGCCAAATCTTTGACCAACGCATCAATTAGGTCATCGGGCAGATGAAACTGGGCATTGCGCGTCAAATTTTTGATCACCGTTTTGGCATCCTCTGGGGTAAAGTCGCCCAAGGGATAGAGAATTTCTTTAGAAAGGATATCGTTATCAATCACTTCTAGATTCGTCAGGCGTTGAAACTCTAGTAAGTAATGGAGATAATCTTCCCGCAACGACAACACCACTTTAACGAAAGGCAGATTGAGACAGTCGCGGAGAAATCGGTAGAAGGGTAGCCGCGATTGCACAGTTTCGTAGGCAAAAAAGAATTCTTCAAATTGATCAAAGATCAAAACGGGCAACCGAAGATTATTGCCAGTCAGGAACGAAAGCCGCGAAAGTAGCGGAGTCGGAGAAGACAAATCGGTTGCTGGTTGCTGGTTGTCTTCTAGCGTCTGCTGATACGCCAAAATTTTTTCTAAGGTCAACTGCCAGTCGGTATAAATATCTAAAAAAATGGGGATCGTCACTCGTCCTTCGATCGCGTAATCCATCAGCATGGGGATCAACCCTGCCTGAACAATGGAGCTTTTGCCCACGCCCGAATTTCCATGAATCACAACCAGTTTATTTTTGGCATAGTTGAGCCGATCGACAATTTGCTTTACATCCTGTTGGCGACCCGATGCCGAAATTTCTTGAGCTAACAGCAACTTCTGATCAATTTGAGGCGGCAACGGAAAAGGGGCGATCGCTTGATATTGTTGGGGCTGCAAACGCAACGCTCCCACAAAGGCGCGATAGCCATACTGATGTTCCATCAGTCGTCGAGCTTGGCGAGTCCGAAACGCCAATAGATAGTCTCCTTTCGCGAAATAGTAGTAGCGCAGTTTTCGCAGAATTTGAATGTAAAGCGGCGGGTTACTTTCCGGATGACTGCGATCGCGAGCCGTTTCCAGGTAATAGATGGCAGCCTCTAAATTCCCCAGTTCTTTTTCGGCTCTGGCAAGCAAAAACCAATACCAGCCTGAATGATAACGATGCGCTAAAGTCAAGCTTTGTTCCAGATGAGGATCAGCAGGATGTCCATCTAGGTGAAGCTCAACTTCGACTGTTTCTAAAATTTCTAACGCCGCGATTACTTGCTCTCTCGCCAATTTCCAATCTGCTCGTTCCAGCGATACCTCCGCCAGAAAACCGTAGTCTCGTGCTAATCGGACGGGATCTTTATAAAGCTTGTGTAAAATTAGCCCTTGTTTTGACACTTCTTCTAGTGCGCCCCATCGCCTTAACTTTTGCAGCGTTTCTGCTTGAGCGATGATAAATCGGGCGACCAAATCTTGACGGTTCTCTTCCACAAATAACAGAAGGCTCCGGCGAAAGTAGTCGTGTGCTTGCTCACAGGCTTTGTAATAAACCGATCGCTCTAGCACGGCATAATAGCGCCACCACCAGCCTAAGTAGAAAAGAAGACAGGCAGCCCGTTCAGGGTAAGGAATAGGCAGGAGAGACTGGGGAGAAGCGGGAGGGGCGGTTGCAGTCGGAATGCGGGAGAGCCAAAAGTTAAGGCTGCGTTGGTAGAGACTATGGGCAGTTTCCATTTCACTGCGGGCGTGGGCATCTTGTCCAAGCAGAAAATCTAGGCTAGCTTGCAGGTCGGGCTGGATGGAAAAGTTGCTGGCATCAAGATCGGCGATCGCGCATTTTAATTCATTTTGGCGCAGCAGATTATTCGGCGGATCAAGCTTCCAATTGGCTAAAAAAGATTCATCGCCCAGATCCAAAATGGAGCTAAAGAGTCGATCGGCATGAACTTTGAGCGATCGCACCAGTTCAGAAGTGGGCATTTCAAACCCGATTTCCGCCATTCCTGCCCAACTGTATAAATCAAGCGCCAGAGACTTCAATTTACCCAGCACTTCATCATTCACCCACAGCACAATCGGAAACGAAAACTGCTTACGAAGCTCATTGCGAACTAAATTCGTTGCCGTTAGCACTTCGTCAAGCTCAACTAGAGATTCCAAGCCAAACAGCATCAAACATTGAGGAATTTTGAGTTTTGTTCGCGTAGCGTTTCCGTAGGAAATATTTTGAGTTTTGAGTTTTGAGTTTTGCCCTGGCTCAGTGGGGGCGATCGCGGCTTGAATTGTGGAATAGAGCGTTTTTGCGGTTTCGGGTAGGTGAAGCGTAGAAATGGCAAGATTAGATTGTTGTTGTAACTGGTAGGCAAGGCGATCTCGCAGTTGAGTATAGTTGCAGCGCACCACAATCAGGGCAAATTGATTTTCTGAAAACGAAATTGCCCGGTTCAGCATTTTCAACGCCTGCTGATTTTTTGCCTCAATCGCTTGATCCTGCATCGGGTCAAGTTTCATCGCATACCCACCGTTTTGTTACGAATCTGATTTTGCCGACCCAACAAATGCAGCCCTCACCCTAAATCCCGCTCTGGGAGCGGGACTTTGAATTGCTTCTCCTTCACTCTTCCACCCCTTCACTCCTCCATCTACAACTCAAAACTCAAAACTCAAAACTCAAAACTCAAAACTCAAAACTCAAAACTCAAAACTCAAAACTCAAAACTCAACTCCCCCGCCCTCATTCTCCCTCCACCGCTAGCCAATCCTGATATCGTTTCGTCTCCGTCAAAATGGGATTGATGCCAAACCAGCCGCCTTGAGCATCGTAATATTCAAACACAAACATGCTGCGAAGTAAGGTTTGATATTCTATTTCTCCCTTGACGCTTTGATTTTTAACAACCTGAAAAATCAGCTTCCATTCGTCATCATCGATCGCCCGTGCCAATCCGTCTCGACGTTCGCGAATCACTTGCTCAATCGTGTCTTGTGAAAAGGGCGGATCGCTTTGCTGAATGCAGTTCCAGACTAAGCCAAGTAGATTTCGCACATGTCCACCGCTAACCAAGCAAAGGCGATCGATCAGGTCTGAACGGGTAAAAATCTGGGGCAAATAATCTAGCCGCTGAGCGATCGCGATCTCAGGAAAAGCCCGCGCCAAAATCATATGCCGCAGTAAGTTAACGCCATTTTCATCTTGACTGCCATTGCGATTTTTTACGGGCACCATCGGTAATACTTTGGGCGAAATGCCGCCGCCCATTCGCTGCTTGAGGGTTTCGTTTTCATTGGAAAAAACTAGTCCTAATGGAATCGTATACACGACATGGCAGTTGAGGCGGGAAAGTTGATCGCCGCGATCGATAAATAAATATTCGGGTTGGGTGCGCCCGGTTTGGAGTTGACGAGCATCGACGCGATCGAGGTTATCAATAATCACCACCAATCCTTTTTTGCCGCGCCGCTTTAACTCTGCGATCGCGGTGCCAAACAGTTCTTCGTTAATTGATTTGAGAATGCCGTTGGTGCGCGGCTCCATATATTGCCGCAGTTGGCTACGGAGTTTGGGGCTATCTTTGGTTTTAGCGGTGACTTTGCTGATGCCAACGGAAAATTCCATCCCGGTAATATCGATTGGGGTTTGCAAAATTTCGCCCACTTCCGCAAACAGATTAATAAAATAGTTGGGCTTAATACGGATTTGGTTAGCTTCTAGCTTTTCACTCACCTGATGGGCGATCGCCAGCAAAATATCCGTCACATCCACATCCGACATATCTAGGTCTTCGCTGCTCTCGAAGTAGACGACATAAAACCCTTGGGCTTCCAATTCTGCTTTCAGCCTCAGCAACTCGGTCGATTTGCCGCAGCCCACATGCCCAGTAAACAGTTGACAGGTGCGTTCTTGAGGCAGTAGATCAATCGTCCGGCGGAGTTCTTGAATGAGATTCGTTCCCCGCACATCTGAAAAATCAATGTAATATTTGCGATCGCTGGGGTTGGAGTAAGACAGGGTATGGCTTGGGTTACAAGCTTTGAAAAATTGGGCAACATCTAAAGACATGGGAAACAAGGACAATAAGAGAATTTTGAGTTTTGAGTTTTGAAAGGGAGTAACGCAATGTGCGACTTTCTTGAAACCGTCTAAAAACAGCCCACCCTGCGGGAAGAAAGCTATACTCTAGCCCTCTCTAGGAGCGGGAACCAGAGATCTTTTGAAAGCCCCTCTCCTGCGGGAGAGGCAGGGCGGTTTTATTGTGAGGGTAGGAAAGTGAGGATGGACTGAAATCCTATATCAGTATCAGTCCATG